>JBARNF010000419.1:0-3028 GCA_049802835.1 Bradyrhizobium sp. | reverse complement strand
GCCCGAGATGGTCAAGCGCGACGACAGCGTCACGCTCATCTACGAGGCGCCGGGCATCCTGCTGACGACCCGCGCCAAGGCGCTGGAATCGGGCGCCGAGGGCGACGTCGTCAGCGTGGTCAACATGCAGACGAAGCGCACCATGCAGGGCATGGTCACCGCGCCCGGCCGGGTGACCATGGTGTCGGCCGCCCCGCGCATCGTCGCCGCCATCACGCCCGCCCCATCGGCCGCGAACGAGGATGCGCGCGCGCGCAGCGAGTGAGGAGATGTCCATGCGTCCGTCCATCCTACGCAACGCGGCGCTGATCGGCGCGCTCCTCGTCGCCCCGATGCTGGGCGGCTGCGCCGCGCTCGACCGGCTCAAGAACATCGGCGAGCAGCCGCCGCTCGCCGCAATCGACAACCCGACCTCGCAGCCCGGCTACAAGCCGGTGCAGATGCCGATGCCGGCGCCGCAGCCCGCTTCCTACAATCCGAACTCGCTGTGGCGCAACGGCTCGCGCGCCTTCTTCAAGGACCAGCGCGCGCACCAGATCGGCGACATCCTGACGGTGACGGTGAACATCACCGACAAGGCGGCGATCGCCAACGAGACGCAGAGGAGCCGCACCGCCAAGGAGGATTCCGGCATCACGGATTTCATCGGCACGAAGACGTTTCCGGTGGCGAAGGTGCCGATCCCCGGGCGGATTCTCACCGTCGACGGCTCCGGCTCGACCGAGGGCAAGGGCTCGGTCAACCGCCAGGAGGCGTTGCAGACCAATGTCGCCGCAGTGGTGACCCAGGTGCTGCCGAACGGCAATCTGGTGGTCGAGGGCAAGCAGGAGATCCGCGTCAATTTCGAGATCCGCGAGCTGATCGTCGCCGGCATCGTGCGGCCGGAGGACATCCAGAGCGACAACACCATCGACTCCGCCAAGATCGCCGAGGCGCGCATCGCCTATGGCGGGCGCGGCCAGCTCATGGACGTGCAGCAGCCGCGCTACGGCCAGCAGCTCATGGACGTGGTGCTGCCGTTCTGACGAAACGTACGAATTCCTCTCCCCGCCGTTCCCACGTCCCGGGACGGAACGGCGTCAACGCGGCCTCCGGCGGTCTCCCCCCGCCGGAGGCCGCGGTTGTTTTTGTTTGTTCGTGTAGGGTGGGTTGGGCGCAGCGAAACCCATCGCAATAGTCGCACGGAAAGCGCGATTGGCAACGCGGTTCGCTGCCCGCCCATTAGGCAAGAACAAATCAGCACCTCATGGCGCAATGACCCGTCGAAAGTCGGTCAATGCATCGATGAATATTGCAGCCGCCTCGGCATTCGAAAAGGAAAATGCTTCAGACATTCCAGTCTTGCTCGTCCAGTGGATTTCACCGTAAAGAAGCATCGGAATCTGGGGATTGTTTGCGTAACGACGGTCCGGGCTTCCATCTCGATTCGTGTAGGTCCACGTGAGTCCGACTTGCTTTGCATCAGAGGGGCACGTCTCATGCTCTTGGAATATTGTTGCATTAAACTCAAGCTGAACCTCCGACAACTCCAGCATCGCAAATTGTTCTTTCGTTTGAAATACGATTATGAATCCGGGGAATATGAACAGGTCGCCACCATTTGCATTATGCCATCGAAGTGCTTTGTACTGTGACTGAATGATCGGGAGTTCCGCAATTGAAAGATGGGTAGTCTTGCGGTCAATGATCTTGGTAGCAACTGATCGCTCGGCTCCTGCTCGTTTGTCTCTCGAAGCAGTAATGTCCCAAATTCGTTGTGATCTTGACAGGAGTTCAAACGTTTCGGTGAGTCGAGTCCATGCGCCGTGGGCTGGCCCAGACAAGTTGAATTCTAGGTCTAAGTAAAGCTGCGCCACGCCTTGCTCTGCGAGTTCCATTAGTTCGTGCGCGTTCCTGAGATGTTTTGATGCGTTGATGCGCCTTAGGTTCGCTTCCTCAAGTTGGGTCATCATCTGAGCAATTCGAGATTTGCGAAAAGCGTGAAACCAGGATGATTTGATTCGCAATATTCGCTGTTCAACAAGGGTATGCTGGCGTTGAGCATCGGTCAAAACCCGATCGGCTTCCTCACGATAAGCCTTGGTCTCCGCGAGCGTCTTTTCGGCGGCATCGCGATTCTCTTGGCTTTGGAGAATCAGCTCTTTTAATCGTGTGAGCCCTTGCGTCGTCAGAGACTGCACAGACTCAGACTGAATTGGGTTCATTTCAAACGTTGGCGCGGGGGGCCGCGAACTCGGAATGCCCGGCGTCGGGGCGTCGCAGTCGAGCCCGCCAGGATTGGATCGAGGGATGTGTTCGCTACGCTGTTGCAGGGGCGTTCGGATTGAAAGGCCACTGCCGGGAATACTGAGATTTGCTGTTGGGCCGCCTCGGCCTCCGAGCGTGACGCTCGCTCCCCGAACTCCAATAGTTGTCGAAACTCCCGATCGGCTGAAATTCAGCCGAACGCCAGGCAAGATCGAAATCCGCTTTTGAAACCGGAATAACATCGCTGGCTCCTACGATGCTTACAACCGAGAGTATTTTCCCGGAGTCGGGCATTGTCCAGCTTGGCAGCTGTCGAGAGGCCGTCCGCGTGGACAAAATCGCCCGTCAGGCCAGCAGTCGGGCAGCGCTCGATCAGCGATTTTGCCCACCCTACGGAATGAAGCGCTTCATCCGCTCGACTTGATCGAGATCATCCTTCTCCTGAAGCGCCGAGACATCCGTGAGATTCACTCCCGGCATCGCCCCGCCTGTGGCCTTGCTGATTCGAGGCAGCATTCGCGCCGTCTCGGCCACGACGGCGCGCAGCCCCTCCTCGATCAAAGACGTGAGCGTGCGTCCTTCCGCAGCGGCCTTGCGCTTGGCGCGCTTGAGCAGCTCTTGGGGAAGGCGGACGGTGGTTCGTTCTTTCATGTGTTGAAACATACCGTCTCGACGACGAGTTTTCAAAAAGCGTCGATTATTTCTGGTGTCGATCTGAACACTATGTGGTCGCGGGCGACGGGGTGATCACAGCGGTATCTTGAGTCGATGGGTTTCGCGC
>JBARNF010000418.1:0-3640 GCA_049802835.1 Bradyrhizobium sp. | reverse complement strand
CCTCGCCATGATCATGAAGAGGAGCCCGCGGATCAGGAGGTTGCGGTCGCGGTGACCGCCACCGCACCGGAGGTCGAGGAGTCGATCGCGCCGGCGGCCTCTCCCGCAGCACAGCCCGATCTGCAGGACAGCGACAAGGCCGAAGCTCCCAAGAGCGATTCGGAGAAGGCCCCCCGCCGCTCGACCGTTCGCGAGAAGGTCAGCTTCGTCACCGAGCCCAGGCCGGACAGCCCGGCTCCGGCCGCCAGCGTCGCCCATAGCCATCAGACGGTCGCGGCCGCTGCGCCGGAACCCGTTGCTACCGAGCCGCTCGCTCTAGACGCTTCGACGGCAGATCCCGCTGCCCCGCGCAAAGCCGGCTGGTGGTCGCGCCGCTTCGGCGGTGGCCAGTAAACGGCCCGCCAGCGTCCATTCGATCCTCGACGCAAAACGCCCGGCCATACGGCCGGGCGTTTTCTATTCTGGCACGTTCTGAAGCGCCCGCCGCGCTGGCCTCAGCCGGTCGTGACCGCCGTCTCCAGGTCGGAGGGATCGATCTGCTGATTCAGCCGCCTCTGCAGCAGATCGTGGTCCAACTCGCCTTCCCACCACGAGACGAACACGGTGGCGACGCCGTTGCCGGTGATGTTGGTGAGCGCGCGCACCTCACTCATGAACTTGTCGATCGAGAACACGATAGCCATGCCCGGCACGAGCGCCGGATTGACGACCGACAATGTGGCGGCCAGCGTGATGAAGCCGGCGCCCGTCACGCCGCTGGCGCCCTTCGACGTCAGCATCGCGACGATGAGAATGGTGGCCTGCTGACCGAACGATAGGTCGACGCCAAGAGCCTGCGCGATGAACAGCGTCGCCAGCGTCATATAGATGTTGGTGCCGTCGAGATTGAAGGAATAGCCGGTCGGCACGACCAGGCCGACCACCGGCTTCGAGCAGCCGAGCCGCTCGAGCTTTTCCATCAGCTGCGGCAGCGCGCTCTCCGACGAGCTCGTGCCGAGCACGATCAGCAGCTCGTCCTTGATGTAGGCGATGAACTTGAAGATGCTAAAGCCGACGAAACGCGCGATCAGTCCGAGCACGATCACGACGAACAGGCCGGCCGTGACGTAGAACAGCGCGATCAGGCCAATCAGGTTGCCGAGCGCCGCGGGACCGAACTTGCCGATCGTATAGGCCATGGCGCCGAAGGCACCGACCGGGGCCGCCTTCATGACGATCGCGATGACGCCGAACACCGCGTGCGCAGTGTCGTCGATCACGTCGCGAAGGCGGTGGCCACGCTCCCCCAGCGCCATCAGCGCAAAGCCGAACAGGATCGCAAACAGCAGCACCTGCAATATGTCGCCGCGCGCCAGCGCGCCGACGACGCTGTCCGGAATGATGTTGAGGACGAAATCGACCGACTTCTGCGCCTCGGCCTGCTTGACGTAGTTGGCGACTGCAGCCGCGTCGGGCTTGGCCGCAAGGCCGTGGCCGATGGGGACCAGATTGCCGACGATGAGTCCGAGCAGCAGGGCGAAGGTCGAGACGATCTCGAAATAGACCAGCGCCTTGACGCCGACGCGGCCAACCTTGCTCGCATTCTGGATGTGGGCAATGCCGGACACGACGGTGCAGAAGATGATCGGCGCAATCACCATCTTGATCAGCTTGATGAAGCCGTCACCGAGCGCCTTGATCCATTCGTTGGTAGCGAGGTTCGGGAACAGCCAGCCGACCACAATGCCGATCAGGATCGCGATCAGCACCTGGACATAAAGTATCCCGTACCAGGGCTTCTTCGCCGTTTGCGACCGGTCGCCATGCGTCCCGGCTTCACTTGCTGCCACCATCGGACTTTCCTCATCCACCTGCTACGTCGGGCCTCGTGTCCCAGCCCTCGCGAGGCGCCACCTCAGGCAAATTGTCACGTCCGAGTCAATGGCGACGAATGGTGGAAGTCCGGCCCTCGGAGTGCAGTCCCCTGCCCTAACCGAGCCAGCGTGCGATCCGGGCCACGGCTTCCCGCATATCGTCCGCCGAGCGTGCATAAGAGAAACGTACGAAGCTGCGGCCGTGGATCGGGTCGAAATCGACACCGGGCGTCGCCGCGACATGGGTCTCCTCCAGCATACGCTTGGCAAAGTCGAAGCTGTCCGACGTGAAGTCGGACACGTCGGCATAGAGGTAGAACGCGCCGTCGGCCGGCAGAAACCGGGTCAGGCCGGCCTTCGGAAATCCCTCGATCAGGATACGGCGGTTCTCCTGATAGCCGTGCCGGATGGCCTCCATCTCGCTACGGCCATCGAACGCCGCCTCGGCCGCAATCTGCGACAATGTCGGGACCGAGATCGCGAGATTCTGCTGCAAACGCTCGACCGGACGGACCAGCGCATCCGGCACCACCATCCAGCCGACCCTCCAGCCGGTCATGCAGAAGTACTTCGAGAACGAGTTGATGATCAGGGCGTCGGGCGACAGCGCCGCCGCCGTCACGGCGGGAAAGGCGTAGTCGAGGCCGTGATAGATCTCGTCGGAAATGAAGCGGATGCCCGCATCGCGCGCCGCAGCGATCACCCCGCCGAGCGCCTCGCGCGACATCATGGTC
The DNA here is from genome assembly GCA_049802835.1 of Bradyrhizobium sp. GTDB lineage: Bacteria > Pseudomonadota > Alphaproteobacteria > Rhizobiales > Xanthobacteraceae > Bradyrhizobium. The sequence goes on along the minus strand of JBARNF010000418.1, from coordinate 1,053 downwards.
CCCGTGGGATTGGCGGGACTTGCCACCAGCACGCCGTTGAGCGGCGTCTTGCGATGAGCCGCGAGCAGCGCCGCACCGGTCAGGGCATGGCGGTTCTCCGCGGTCGTCTCGATCAGGACCGGCTCGCAGCCCAGCGCCGTCAGGATGTGGCGGTAAGGCGGATAGCCCGGCACGGTCACGGCCACGCGATCGCCCGGCTCGAACATCGCCAGGAACGCCAGGATGAACCCGGCCGAGGACCCCGTCGTGACCACGATTCGCGCCGGGTCGATCTCGCAAGCATGGGTCTCGCGGTAATGGCGCGCGATGCGCTGCCGGAGCGATGCCAGCCCGAGCGCCGAGGTATAGTCGATGCGGGCCTGTTCGAGCGCGGCATGCGCCGCTGCCAGCGCGCTGCGCGGCGCCGAAGCGGCGGGCTGCCCGACTTCCATGTGAATCACGTGGCCGCCATCGGCCTCGATCCGCTCGGCCGCGGCCATCACGTCCATCACCATGAACGGTGGAACATTGCTGCGTGCGGACGGCGCGGTCAGGCTGGCGATCCGCTGTTCCAATGTCGGTATCACTGTCGCATCCACCATGAATATCTGCTATTGACCCCGGCTGTTCGGACCCGCTCTCTGAACCGGTCGGCGTGTGCCGCGATAGGTACCATTTCGCCGCAGATGAGCCGCATTCCGCAGTTTGGTGGGCAATAGCCCGTATCGAGCCTCGCGCCAATTGCAAAGATCGCCTGATGTTGCTCCGTAATGTGCTTCGCAAGAAATTGTCCGGCGGGCTTGCCGTGATCGTCGCTGCGGCAGTGGCCCTGATGCCGGCCGTGCCCGTTTCGGCGCAGCAGGGCAAGGGACCGCCGACCCTGCGTGACACCGAGGTGGAGGCGCTGCTGCGTGAGTACACGAGGCCGATCCTGCGCGTCGCCGGGCTCGAGAAGCAGAACATCCAGATGGTCATCATCAACGACGCGTCATTCAACGCGTTCGTCGCCGACGGCCGCCGCATCTTCGTCAATTACGGCGCCATCATGCAGTCGGAGAATCCGAACCAGCTGAT
>JBARNF010000417.1:0-2424 GCA_049802835.1 Bradyrhizobium sp. | reverse complement strand
ACGATGCCGCCGCCGATCGCGGCCGCGCCGTCGCCGATGGCGTGAACGATCCCGCCCACGGTGTGAAGCGCCTCGCCGCCGAGCTCGCCGAGCCCGTGCACCACGCTGCCGACCGCATGCGCCGCATCGCCGGCCACATGCTCCACGGTGTCGACCACGGCGCCCGCCGCGCCGCCAACCGCACCCACCACATCCTTCGCGACGTCCTTTACGTCATCGACGGCGGAACTGACTGCATCTCCGATATCATCCCAAAAGCTCATTGCTCTGCTCCTCGGTTGCGTCACCTCGCCTCGGGTGACGGCGCCGTTGTCGCAGATGTCAGCCGCGCGCTCCGTGCGCGACATCACGCAGGCTTGCAGGCGGCTGGGGCGGCACCTTCCGCCGGACGATGAGCGGGCGTGATGCGCCCATGCCTGCGATGCGGCCGAGGCGTTGGCCCGTGGCGTAGCAGCCGAAGCCGAGAGCTGTGCGAACGTCGTGTGTCCCGCTCAGGCGTGACCGATCCAGCCATGCCAGGTCAGCGCGGCGAAGAATGGACAGGCGTTGCGAAAGCCGCCGTCGCGCAGGATGGCTTCATCCTCCTTGGGGCTGAGCATGTTGACGCTGGCATCGACGGTCGCGCGCATCGTCCTGGCCTGCTCGGGGTCGGTGCCGGAGGCAACCGCAAAGGCGGCGTAACGATCCAGCCACAGTGACCTCTCGACCGGCTCCTCGGGCAGGCAGCTATGGGCGACGACGAACGGCGCTCCGGGGCGGAGCCGGTCATGCACGGCGCCGACTGTCCGCAAACGCTCCGGGGCCGGCAGAAAATGCAGCGTCAGCAGGCATGTCGCCGCGTCGAACGGGCCGGCCGGCGCATCGTCGATGGTGCCCTCGATCAGTTCGACCCGGTTCATCCGCGCGCCGAGCGTGCGTTCGGCGAGTTGCAGCATCTGTGGCGACGGATCGACGCCGACGAAGGTCCAGGATGGCTGCGCTTCGGCCAATGCGTTGAGCTCGAGCCCTCCGCCCGCGCCCAGCACGAGCACCCTCGCATGTTCGGGCGCCCGTTCGGCCAGCAGCACGCCGGTCATCCGATGCAGCCCGTCGAGGCCGGGCACGAAGCGGCGCGGTCCATCGGTGTAGCGCGCGACGAACTCGGGATTGGAAAACGCGCGCATGAACTGCTGGGCGCCGTCAGCAATGTCAGCCGACATGACAAACGTCTCCTTTGCGAGGTCGCTTTCGTCGTTCGAGGCGGTCGTGAAAATCAGCGCTCAGCGCCGCCAGCGTGACGGCCCCAAGACGGGCCAGCAGCAGGGTCTCTGCAGCCCGGATGGAGGCGTCGAGCGCGGCATTGACGGCCTGCTCGACGAGGCAGTCCGGATTCTCGGCGCGATGGCCGATGGCGAACAACGATGGATGCCCCAGTGAATCATGGATGTCGCGCAAGGTGACGGTCTGCAGATCGCAGGCGAGCGTCCAGCCTCCGCCATGGCCTTTCTCGGAGCGCACATAGCCGCGATCCCGGAGCCCGGCCATGATCCGGCGGATCACGACCGGATTGGTCTGCATCATCGATGCGAGGGCTTCGGACGTCACCGGACCGTCGTGTTCCGCCATGTGGAGCAGGACGTGCAGGATGCCGGACAGCTGGCTGTTGCGTCTCATGTAACTTTTGATATTACATGACGTCGTGACGGTCAACCGGCGACTCGGGCGCGGCGGCTCGTGGGAGGCGACGGTCGCTTATCTGCCCGTCGGGCGAGCCAGTCCTTTCCTTCTCGTATGCGACAGGTGCGTCCGTGCCTTTCATCCACGGGAAACGGCCTGCGCGGAAAAACTGATTTCGCCTGCATCCTCAAGCTGATTTGGGCTGTCCAGTCCCGTCAGCAAAAATATTTCGCTTCGCTTTTTCGGAAATTCATGGTCTTCTTAGGTCGTCCCGCCTCATCGACGAGGGGCGCTGCGCGATCGTCACGAAGCGTGGAGTGCGGGATGTGATGGGCGGGCCGGTTTGCAGCGTGAGTTGATCGCGCCGACGAACAACACTGGCCCGTACGGTCAAGTCGCGTGGTCCTGGCCTCCCGATGCTGAGGTCAAGTCTGCGATGATGCGCTCACGCGTGTCGTGCGGATGACGGTGGCCAACAAGCCCGGCGCACCGAGGAGATCGCGAAGCAGCCGTTCAAACCGTCGCGCAGGGAGGGCCGGGTCGTCCGGCTGACCTGTGGTTCCTGCCGCCTGCATTTTTTCCGCAGGCGGGCCACGGGCCTCAGTCGAGGTCCGGCCTTCCCTGCACCCTCGCTTCGAGAGGGTGAGATCGATCCATCACTCGGACGCGAAACGCGCCGCGAGAATGCAGATGCACATCCCCGCATGCGGCGTCAGATTGCTGATGACGATGTTGCCACAAGCGCGGCGCTCACCCTCCCCTGGAGGG
>JBARNF010000416.1:0-5465 GCA_049802835.1 Bradyrhizobium sp. | reverse complement strand
ATGTGGACTTGGCCTCATACGCCAACCTGCTGCAGTGGAAGAAAGCGCAGGGCGGCTGTGCGGTCACTGTTGCCGGCGCGCAGGTGACTATTGCGACCACCACGGAAAGCCTCTCGCTGATCACCAGCAAGGCCGCTCGATTGCAGCAGCCGAACCCGCCGGCAACTGTCCAATGGCAAACGGGGCCGTCAACGTTCGTCACCATCGCGGCGGCGGACTTCCTGGCGTTGGCCGTAGCTGTCGCGGACTTCGTTCAATCGACATTTGACGTTCTGGCAACCGTCCTCTCCGGCATCGTGTCCGGTCAGGTCACGCTGTTCTCGCAGGTGGATACCGCGTTCGCATGACGATCACGCACAAAAAACGAGTTATCGCGGAGGACGGCACGGACCCGAACAGCGTGCATCCCTCGGATTGGAACGATGATCACGCGATTGACGGTCTGCTCGGTCTGTTCGCCGCGCTTCGCCCGGCGCCAAATGCGTTCCCCGTCGTGGCCGCTGATGGCTTCGGTGCCTTGGCCCCGATCTCGGCGCCCGCGCTGTCTTTCCTGTCGCGGACCACGGTCGCGGCAATGCTCGAGATCCTTGGTGGCGTCTCGCCCGACAGCCCGTCCTTTGTTGGCATGCCCACGGCGCCCACGGCCCCGCTCGGCTCCAACACGGATCAAATCGCCACCATGGCCGCGCTGCAGGCTATGCGCTCTGACCTGGTGGGTACGGCTCCGACCACGTTGGACACGATCCAGGAGATTGCGAACGCCCTCGGCGCTGACCCGAACCTGTCGGCCACGATCACGGCCGCGCTTGGCCTCCGCCTTCGCGTGGACGCGGTCCAGAACCTGACGGCGGCGCAGCAGGCGCAGGCAATCGCCAACCTCGCCCTTGCCGTCGTGGCTTCGTCGGGCTCCTACACGGACTTGAAGAACCTGCCCAAGCTCGGAACGGCTGCGGCGCTGAACATCGGGACCACAGCGGGAAGCGTCGTAGAGCTGGACAGCAACGGGAGGCTCCCGGCTGTCGATGGCTCGCAACTGGTCGGGGTGGGTGGTTCCGTAAGCTATCAGGCGGCGCAAAGCCTATCTGATGATCAGCGGTTGCTGGCGATAGCGAACCTCGGCGTTCCCCTCGAATGCGGGGTGCTCAAATGCACGAGCGCGACAACGATGGCGTTTGTCCCTTACAAGGGCGATCTCGTGAAGATCAATGGGCTGGTCTATCGCATTCCGGCGGCTGGGCTGACCTACTCTGGTCTCGGCACCGCCAGCACGCTGCATTATTTTTACCTCAACGTGGTCAATGGGCAGCCCACCCTAACGGTTGGGTTCGGTGGTCATGCGACAAGCGCGACGGTGGGAAATGTCGGGGTCGAGATCAACCCGGGGGCAGACGTTGCGTCGCTTGTCGGGATGGCATACGCGGACGCGGCTGGACATTGGAGCCCCGTATTGACGGCCTCTTGGTTCAACCGCCGCACGCGCTCGCTCAAAGGCGCGCTGATCAATGCTGGTTCGCCTGGGGCATATTTTCAGGAGGTCGGCGGCGGATCGGGCCTCGCATCGCCGGGGGCCCGTTGCTACTTCCTGACGTGGGGCGACGAAAACTCCGTTCAAGCCTCCATCATGGCGAATGTGTCCACCACCTCCGTTACCAACGTCGGCATGCAATGCGGTGTGGGTGGTAACGGGTCCGCGCCCGCCCAACTCGGACCGAGTACGGTGCAATACTGCACGGACAGCAACAATCATTGCGTCAGTGCGGTGACGGCGTGGGAGGCCGGAGAAGGCCTTAACTACGCCACCATGATGGGCGGCGCCAATGCTGGCACCGTTACATATCTGGGTCAGGTCACGGTCTCCGGCATCAGGGGCTAAAGGCTCCATCTCCACATATTGAGGTCGCGTCATGCGCTCGCCTATTGCGGCGATGCTCGCGCTTGCGCTGGCGTCGTCGCCTGCGTTCCCGCGCCCGCATCGTCATGTGCACCACCAACACAAGGACAGCAGAGCCCCGGCGCTGTCGGGGCAACCGGCGCCGTGCAGGGGTATCGAATGGTGCGGCTGCTGGTTGCGGCTGCACCTCGGAATTGATGACGTCCGGCTCAACCTTGCCCGAGCTTGGTCGAGGATCGGCGAGGCCGAAAGCGGTCCCGCGCCGGGCGTCATTGCCGTGTGGCCGCATCACGTCGGCCTGATCACCGAACACCTCGGCGGCGGATTGATCCGCCTCTTATCCGGAAACGATGGCAACGCGGTTCGCGAGCGCGTGCGCTCCACCCGCGGAGCCATTGCCTATCGAAAGGTTTGATATGTTCTCCGCATCACTGACGAACACCATTGCCGATGCGGCCGCAGAGGCCGGCCTCGAAAAGGCGGCGCTGCTCGCGCTGGTCGAGGTCGAAACCTCCGGCGCTCCATTCGAGGCCGATGGCCGCACGCCCACGCTGCTCTATGAGCGGCACAAGGCATGGGCCAACGCTGCGAAGGTCTCCAAGGCGCTCCAGGCGGCATTTGGGCGGGCAGGGCTCGCGATAGCGAGATGGTCGCCCTCGACGCAATACAAGGATCAGGGCAGCTCTGCCGGCCGCTTGGCTCTCATTGCGAAGGCCCGCTCGATCAGTGAGGAAGTTGCCAATCAATCGGCATCGTGGGGCCTCGGCCAAACGCTTGGCTCCAATTATGAGACGCTGGGCTACGCCTCCGCCTGCGCGATGGTCGATCACCTGACCGGCAATGTCCCTGCGCAAATCGATTGCCTGATTACCTTCCTCAAGGGCAGGCAACTGGTCGAGCCCTTGAACGCGCATGAGTGGACAACCGTCGCGCGCGGCTACAATGGCCCCGGGTACGCTGCCAACCGGTACGATGTCCGGTTGGCCGACGCCTATAAGCGTTGGGTGCGTCGTCAGGGCGCTGGCGCGGCGGCTGTGACCGCTCCGGATGATCTGGACGCGGAGGACATCGAGGCGCTGCAGAGGAAGCTCCGCAAGCTCGGCTACGCGTCTGCGGGCAATCCCGATGGCCGCTTTGGCGTCAAGACCGTGGGCGCGCTCTCGCAGTTCCAGGCGCATGAGGGGCTGGTGGTCACCGGCAAGTTCGATGACGCGACAAAGGCCGCGCTCAAGACTGCCCAGCCGATCGAGCCCCCGGCTGAACGGCAGAGGGCCACGGCCAATGGTCTCCGCGCGGCGGGCTCGCGAACCATCGTCGCGACGGATAGGGGCTCCTTGTTCGCCTGGGCGAAGGGGGCAGGTGGCGTCGTGCTGACCGGCGGCGGCGCGATCGAGAAAATGGGCCTGCTCGACAAGGCCCAAGAGGGCATCGACACGGCAAACCAGGCCAAGAGCATTTGGGCGGCCTTCCTCGATCTCGTGCACCCGATCTTTGCCGGGCCGGCGCCTATCCTTGTCGGCCTGGTGTTGATCGGCGCGGGCGTCGGAACGTGGTTCCTGTTCGAAAAGATCAAGGCCTTTCGCGTCGCAGATCACGCCACCGGCGTGCATGCGGGACCTGTTGGGGAATAGCTGATGCTGAAAACTGCCCTATGGGCCGCCGGTGTTCTGTTCACCGGCGGCGGCGGCTTGTGGATTGCCGCCTTCTTCCTGCCCTCGGCCGCAACGCTTCTCACGTCCGCTTTGGACTTCGTGAAATCGCCCGTGGGTACGCTGCTGGCAATGGCTGGCGTCGTGTTCTTCGCCTTCTCAACCGCATGGGTCGGCGGCGACCTTCACGGCACCAACGCCACCCGGGCCGAGTGGCGGGCCGATATCGCAAGGCGAGCCAAGGCCGCTGCGGATCGCGAGGCCGCGCTTTCACTGGACATGCATTCGGTCGCTACTCGCTTCCTGAGGGACGACGGCGCGTTCGGAAAACACCTTGATGATGAGGTTACTATCAATGTTGCGAAGGCTCCTAAGCGCCCTGAGTGTCGTGCTACTGGCGACGACATTAAGCGGCTGCTTTCTATTCGCTAGCCCGCCCGCGCCGGAGGCGGCTCCTCCGCCTTCGCCTGAGCTTCCGTTGCAGATGCCGCGCGAGTGCCAGAAGATTGCAAAGGGTGTCCCCGATCCCGGCGCCAAGCCCGGAGACGATGGCTTTGATCTCGCCGCGCGCTACCGGGCGGCTTGGCTCAAGGGTAACCATCGCCTCGACGCTGTGCGCCAGTGCGAGGACCACCAAGCCGATGAAATCGAAAAGGGTTCGAAGTAATGTCGCAGGACAATGCCGCGCTTGCGGCAGACGTTGCCCGGCTTGAGGAAGGCCACGCCGCGGTGCGCGGCGAGGTGCGGGATCTGAAGACGGACTTCCGTAATCTCGAAAGCAAGGTGGACTCCGGCTTTGCTCTGCTTGTGCAGAAGCTGGACGCAAAGACGACGCCGCAGTGGCAGCCGATCACCATTGCGGTAACCGTTTTGATCTTCATCGGAGGGGTTTTCATCTCCTCGATCAAGGAAGCTTTGACGAAGAACGAAACCGCCATTGAGGCGATGCGCCGGGAAGATGAGGCCCGCATCGTCAAGCTTTGGGACGCCGAGAACGCCACGGCGCGCGAAGTCGCGACTATGAAGGGGCGAAACAGTGTGTTGCAGGCCCGTCCGGGCACCGGAGGCGAATAGAACACATGATGAGTTGAGTGAGGCGGAGATCGCGAAAGCGGTCTCGGCTTACGACCTCTCGCGAAAATGCTGGGCTGACGATCGCCGAGCAAACATTCGCATCCTGCTAAAAATAAAAAACAATCAGATATGTCAATGACTTAAAAGACGGTTGGTCTCGATATAGCGAATTATGGGAGACAAAACCGGACATCAAAACGGACATAAAGTCGGCCGTTGAGCGGCCTTGGCTTAGACAATACAAGGGGCGTGCCTGAATAGTTCCGAATCGCCTACGATGCGGTAAGCTGATGGTATGGCCAAGCTAACGTTTATAACCCCGCTCGATCAACCGACCGGTCGGCGTAGATTGCTCGGTGATCTGAAGGACTCGATACAAGAGCCAAACTTTACGCGATTCCGACTGATTGTAGCTTACGCAAAGGCTGGGCCGTTGGTACGGTTGCAGTCGATGATAGAAGCTCGCAAGGCTGCAGGACTTCGGATCGACGCGATTTTCGGAATCGATCAGCAAGGAACCAGCGCACAGGCGCTCGCATTTGCTTTGGATCATTTTGATCATGTGTATGTAACGCGCGAACCAAATCTGACCTTTCATCCAAAGATCTATTCGTTCCACGGCACGACGATGGCGCGAGTGTTCGTCGGTTCAAATAACCTGACGGTCGGCGGGACCGAGATCAATTTCGAAGCGACAATCCGTGTCGATCTGACACTTCCCGATGAGGATGATGCGTTCAAACCGTTCGGTGACGCTTGGATGGAATTGCTCCCAACCGCGTGCCCGGCGACGAAGAAGCTAAACCGGACGCTCCTCTCCGAATTGATGAGGGACGGGACCGTTCCTGATG
>JBARNF010000415.1:0-9170 GCA_049802835.1 Bradyrhizobium sp. | reverse complement strand
GCACCGCGCTGTGCGCCCCCGCCGACATCAGCCGCCTGCTTGCTGACGTGCGGCTTCAGACGGCGTGACATCGGCCTTGGCATCGCCGTTGAGCCGATCGAGCGAGAGCAGCAACCCGCCGACGCGCTCCAGCGACGACATCCACTCGGCGACGCGGCTGAAATTGTCCACCATCCAATTGAAGGAGCCCTGCACCAGCGTGAACGCAGCGGCGGCCTGGGTGAGCTCGCCCAGCGTCATCTGATCGGCGAGGAACTTCGGCGCGCACAGCACGAGGCCGATGATCGGCGCAATCAGCGTGTTCAGATGAGACACCAGGGTGTTGCGCATCAACTGCCAGCACAACCGCTTCCATTGCTGGATCGTGCGGTCGAGCGCCAGCCAGATGCCCGCAATGACACCGCGCTCCTCCTGCTTGGGCGTGATGCCTTCGCCGATGTCGCGCAACAGATGCGCCGCGGTGATCAGCTCCGACTCGACCTGGTTCTTGGTCTGGATGACGCGGGTGAGCGGCGAGCCGACCCACAGCATGGCCCCAGTGACCAGCGCGGAATAGACGACGACGCTGACCACCAGGTAGCCGGGAATCCACAACTGCAGTCCGGCCACGGCGAACCCGATGGACCCGCCGACCTGCCACAGCACCTGCAAGAACACGACTGCCGTCAGCAGCGAGGAGATCACACTGACCGCGAAGTCGATCGGCGCATCGGTCGCGATGCGGATGTCCTCGGCAATGCGGTACTCGGGAATCTTCAGATCGCCCTGCACCGTCGCGAGCCGCGCATAGCGGTCGTTCTCGACCCAATAATTGATCACCTTGGCGCTCAGCCATTGCCGCCAGTTGCGTTGCATCGCCATGCGGCCCCATACCGAGATGATCGCCAGCACGACGCTCGCCAGAGCAAGCGGGATCAGCAGATAAGCCTGCTGACGCAGCCGCGTGGGATCGCGGCCTTCCAATGCGTCGAAGAAATCCCTGTTCCAGTAATTGAAGCGGAACTGGACGTAGAGCTGAAGCACCACGAGGGCGACCAGGGCGGCGCAGAGCAGCCAGACCCGCCATGCCGTCGATCCGAGCCAGAACTGCTGCGCCGTCAGCCAGAATCGCGACCATTCGCGATTGCCGTCCTCGTTCTCGTCGTCGGACATCATTTTGGGCCGGAATTCCTGCAGTTCATGGGCTGTGGGCCGCCTTTGCTGGGGGAACTTCTACCATAAACGTGATCTAAGTAGCTCCCCCGCCGCCGCGCTTGATCTTCCGCAAGGTATGCGCCGCGTAACGCGACAAACTTGATGTCTGCGCTGCGATGCGGGAGATCACAGATGACGGCACCCGGCTACATCCGCTGGTTCAAGGATCTCCGTATCGAGGACGTCCCCGACGTCGGCGGCAAGACGGCGTCGCTCGGCGAGCTCTATTCGGCGCTGACATCGCAAGGGGTGCGCGTGCCCAACGGCTTCGCACTGACGGCCGCCGCCTATCGCGATGCCTTGCGCGCCACCGGAGCCGACGACGCGCTGCGCCAGCTGCTCGCGGGCCTCGACAAGCGGCGCATCGCCGATCTCGCCAAGCGGGCGGCGAAAGCGCGCGCGATCGTATTCGCGGCGACCGACCGCGACGATCTGCGCCGCGAGGTGGCAGAGGCCTACAAGCAGCTGGAGCAGGAATATGGCCGCGGCGTCGCGGTCGCCGTGCGCAGCTCGGCCACCGCCGAGGACCTGCCGAATGCCAGCTTCGCCGGCCAGCATGAGAGCTTTCTCAACATTCGCGGGCCTAAGGATCTGTTCGAGGCCTGCCGCCGCTGCTTCGCCTCGCTCTACACCGATCGTGCGATCTCCTACCGCGTCGACAACGGCTTCGCGCACGACAAGGTCGCGCTGTCGGTCGCCGTGATGAAGATGGTGCGCTCGGATCGCGCCGCCAGCGGCGTGATGTTCTCGCTCGACACCGAAAGCGGTTTTCGCGATGTCGCCTTCATCACCGGCGTCTACGGCCTCGGCGAGACCATCGTGCAGGGCACGGTCGACCCGGACGAGTTCTACGTCCACAAGCCGACCTTCGCGGCCGGTTTTCGCAGCGTGCTGTCGCGCCGGCTCGGCGCCAAGAACAAGCGCATGGTGTATGCGAAAACGGGCGCGCGCGGCGCCACCACGCGCAACGAGGCGACGCCACTGGCTGACCGGGCAAAATTCTGCATCGATGACGCCGACGTGCTGGAGCTGGCTCAGGCCACCATCACCGTCGAACGGCACTACTCGCAGAAGGCCGGACGGCCGACGCCGATGGACATCGAATGGGCCAAGGACGGCCGCGACGGCGCGCTCTACATCATCCAGGCGCGGCCGGAGACGGTGGCGTCGCAGCGCCGGCCCGAGGCGATCGAAACGCACGTGCTGAAAAAGACCGGCAAGGTGCTGGCGACGGGCCGCGCCGTCGGCGAGAAGATCGCCGCCGGCAAGATCCGCCTGATCCGCACGGCGAAAGACCTGCGCGCGTTCCGGCCCGGCGAGGTGCTGGTCGCCGCGTCGACCAGTCCGGACTGGGAGCCGGTGATGAAGACGGCGGCCGCGATCGTCACCGACCATGGCGGCCGCACCTGCCATGCCGCGATCATCGCCCGCGAGCTCGGCGTGCCCGCGGTGGTCGGCACCGAGGACTTCACGCGGCGCGCCAAGACCGGCGCGACCGTCACCGTCTGTTGCGCCGAAGGCGATGCCGGCCTTGTCTACGAAGGCGCCCTGCCGTTCGAGGTCGAGCGCCTCGCGATCGACGAACTCGACAGGCCGCGCACCGAAATCATGGTCAATCTCGGCAATCCCGAGCTGGCGTTCAAGACCGCGCTGCTGCCGAACGACGGCGTTGGGCTGGCGCGCATGGAGTTCATCATCAACCAGTCGATCGGCGTCCACCCGATGGCGCTGGCGGCGCCCGACAAGGTGACCTCGGCAAAGGACCGCGCGACGATCAAGCGGCTGACCGCGCGCTACAAGAAGCCGGCCGACTTCTTCGTCGAGCGGCTGTCGGAAGGCGTCGGCACCATCGCCGCCGCGTTCCACCCACGCCCGGTCATCGTGCGGCTGTCAGACTTCAAGACCAATGAATATGCCAGCCTGATCGGCGGCCGCGATTTCGAGCCCAGGGAAGAGAACCCGATGCTCGGCTTCCGCGGCGCCTCGCGCTACGCGCATCCCGCCTACGCCGCCGGCTTCGCGCTGGAATGCGCGGCGTTGAAGCGGGTGCGCGACACGATGGGGCTGCGCAATCTCAAGATCATGATCCCGTTCTGCCGCCGCGTCGAGGAGGCGCGCAAGGTGATCGCGGCGATGGCCGGCCACGGCCTGGTGCGTGGCGAGAACGGGCTCGAGATCTACATGATGTGCGAGATCCCGAACAACGTGATCCTGATCGACGAGTTCGCCAAGCATTTCGATGGCTTCTCGATCGGCTCCAACGACCTCACCCAGCTCACGCTCGGCGTCGACCGCGATTCCGACATCGTCGCGTTCGATTTCGACGAGCGCGATCCCGGCATGCTGGCGATGCTGAAGCTGGCGGTCGAGGGCGCGCATCGCAACCATCGCCATGTCGGCATCTGCGGCGAGGCGCCCGCCAACTATCCGGAAGTGGCGCGCTACCTGGCCGAGCTCGGCATCGACTCCATCAGCGTCAATCCGGCGAGCATCGTGCGCACCATGGAGATCGTCCGCGCGGCAGAGCGGGAGCTCGCGGCCCGCGCGCCGCAGGCGCTGGCGAGCTAGTCATGGCCGAAGCTCAAGAACCGGTCTTGAAGAAGTCCAGCACGGTGGAAGCGCCCCCGATGACGTCGCCGCTGCCATAGAGACTTGCCAGGAACGTGCCGCGGTGGCTGGCGCCGGTGACCGCAACGCCTTGTGCAAAGCGGCCGTCGGCTGCCAGCGGCATCTTGACGAGGCTCGGCGGCAACGCCTCATCGGCAAGGCCGTAGTAGTACCGCATCGGCGAGTCATAGTCCCAATAGGTCGCACTGTTGCCGGCCAGGCGGCGCAGGAAGCGGCTGTTGGTGTCGTGGGTGAAGCGATCGAAGAAGCCATCGACCAGCAGATCCGAGGGCTGAGGCACCGATTTGCTGAACGTCTCGTCCATGCTGTAGTCCGACCAGTATTTCTCAGCGAGCGCGAGGTGCTGCGGCTTGATCGCGGTCTTGAACAGATCGGTGAGCCGGTAGTGCAGGCGATAGCTGCCCAGCAGGACGATGACGCAGGGCGTGATCCAGATCGGCTGCTTCGGATAGGTGCCGTCGGTCGACACGCCGGGTTGCGCCGCCACCCAGTAGCGCATCGACTCCGGGAGATCGTTGAACGGACTTTGCGCGGCGCTTGCCGCCACGTCGATGCGCCGCCGCTGCAGCTCCTGGCGCAGCCACTGCGTGTTCAACGCGCCTTGCGACCAGCCGTTCAGGAACAGCGCCTGCTTTCGCAAGCCGAGATGATCGAGCGCCAGCAGACCGGCGTTCAGCACGTCCAGGCAGCACTGCACGGTCGCGTCCTTCACCGCATAGGCCTCGCCTCGCCCCTGCCGATACGGTCCCTTGCCGAGATAGTCGGCCGCGATCAGCGCAAAGCCGTTCCCGACAAGGCGCTGGATGTTGAACAGCGTCTCGAGCGAATCGACGTTGTCGCGGGGCTCGTAGTTCGAATCCGCCAGCTTGACGAGATTGGACGGCACCTGGTCGAATGACAGGATGGTGCCATGCTGCCACGACACGACCGGCAGCGCGCCCTTGTGATCGGCCGGAAGCGCGAGCAAACCGCTGACCTTGACGCGCTCGCCGCTCTCCGGGACGCGGGTGAAGGTCGTCAGCCGCCGCAGGTCGACATCCGTCCGCGCACCATGCTTATCAGCGGCGAATGGAGGCAGGATGTCGTGCTCATTGAAGACGGCGTGGAACTTCGCTGCGAGCGCATCTAGCCGATCCTTGGTGAGGCGCACCGGCGGGCCGAGGCTTGCGCCGCTGGCTGGCTGCGCGACGGCATGGCTGGCGGAAAGCGAGAGTGCGGCAGCGCCGACGCCGACACCGGCAGACGCCAAGAGCTGTCGGCGGGATGGCCGGCCCGCCAGGGCTGCAGAGCCTGGCCCAACAAGATCGGCGGTCAGTCGGGGGAGCGCCTGCTCAGGGCCTGCAACCGATGCTTCAAGGCTGATCGTTCGCCGCTTCATGACTTCCCTCCGAACCGGTTACAGCCGAGAGTAGTCAGCAAAGCCTAGCACTTGCTAAATGGTGCAGCGATTGGACCAGGAATGTTGCAACGTTGACCTGCATGGCAACGACGTGAAGCAGACGCGCCGCAAGTCGCGTTCAACTCGGCTCCGGGAATGCGAACGATTTGCGAGTGATCTTCTCAGGCACAGGACGGGAAGAGCAGAGGACAGGAAGACCAGAGGAGGGGGAAGACATGAGACACGGGCTCACCGCGCCTCTTCGAATCCGGCCAGCACGGCCGTCAGGTTCTGGCCGAGAATGTCCGACAGATAGCCGCCCTCCTGCACGAACACGGTCGGCAGGCCGAGCCGCGCGATCGCCGCACCGATGCGCCGGAAGCCGGGCGTCGTCACCGCAAGACCCTTGAGCGGATCGTGCTCGGACGCATCGAGGCCGAGCGCGACCACGAGCGCGCCGGGCGCGAAGGCGTGGATGGTCTTGGCCGCGGCTTCGAACGCCTTGAGATAGGTATCGTCGCCGCTCTTCAGCGCCAGCGGGATGTTGAGGTTGGCACCCAGCCCCGCGCCGTCGCCGCGCTCATGCGCATAGCCCCACACGAACGGATAATAATGCGCCGGGTCGGCGTGGATCGAGATGGTGAGCACATCGGGCCGCTGGTAGAAAATACCCTGCGTGCCGTTGCCGTGATGAACGTCGACGTCGAGGATCGCAATACGCTCATGGCGCTGCCGCAAATGCGCCGCGGCGATCGCCGAGTTGTTCATGAAGCAGAAGCCCGACGCCATGTCGCGATAGGCATGGTGCCCCGGCGGCCGGCACAAGGCGTAGACCGCGTCCTCGCCGTCGAGCAGCAGCTGTGCCGCCGTCGCGGCGACGTCAGTCGCGGCGCAGGCGCCGGCCCAGGTCCCCGGCCCGATCGGCGCCGACGTGTCGGTCGTGTGCCAGCCGAGCCGTCCGACGATATGGCTCGGATAGGTCGCCGCGTTGCGCACCGGATGGATGTTCGGGATCATCTCCGCGCCGGCATCGCCGAGCGCGGCCCAGGCGTCCCATGCCTCTTCCAGGAACGTGAGATATTCCGGACTATGCACGCGCGCGCGGGCTTCCTGGCCAAATTGGCTGGGCGCGACCAACTCGTGATTGCCGGTCTTCAATCCTGCAAGCAGGCGATCCGCCCGTTCGGGCTGCTCGGTGGTGCGCTTGACGACACCGCGCACCAGATAGAATTGCGGATCGTGGCTGCGATGCAGCTCGGTGTAGACAGCCTTCACGCGCAGTGACTCCTGTTCGCTTGCGCACACGATTGTGCACGCAGTGGCGGCAGACACAAGCGCAGATGGTTTGCACGCACATCGTTCGATGCGGGCAACCTGCAACGAACGAATGGTCCGGCCGCGCTCCCCAACTTGTCCGCAGCGAGTTCGCCTGGATCAAGGCGGCGCGGCGTGGGACACGCGGTGGATGTGAGGAGAAACCGGCGAGCGCTCCCCCTTTGCGTCAGGGCGATCGCATATGAAGAGATAGGGGCGCGCGCCGAGTGAGCCCGCCAACGAGTTACTCCGTCATGCCCGGGCTTGACCCGGGCATCCACGCCTTTCTTTCCAGGCCAAACAGACGTGGATGGCCGGGACAAGCCCAGGCATGACGATGTGGAAAGAGACGGGCGCAAAACAGAAACCGCCATATGCGATCGCCCTGCCCTTTGCGTGCGGCCATCGTGATGCCATGCCCTGGACATCCGGCTCAGGCGTCGGCGACGAAGTGGCGATTCAGGCCGACCGGCATGCAGCCCCCGCGATCGATCCAAAATTTGCATCGATCGATACAGGCTTCGGTTTGGACCCCGCCCCTGCCTCTCCTCTAGGACAGTTCTCGAGGAACGTTACAAGAGAGGTGGTGCGCATGAGCGCAATCGTAACCACGGCCGAATTGCGCCGATCGCGCGTGCGGCTGTTCATCGTGACCATGCTGTTTCTGGTCACGACCGTGAACTACGCCGACCGCGCGACCTTGTCGATCGCCGGTCCTTCGCTCGCAAAGGAGCTGCATCTCGATCCGATCGCGATGGGCTACGTGTTCTCCGCCTTCGGCTGGTCCTACGTGCTGGCGCAGGTGCCGGGCGGCTGGCTGCTCGACCGCTTCGGCTCGCGCTGGGTCTATGCCTGCAGCATCGTCATCTGGTCGATCTTCACCATGATGCAGGGCTGGATCGGCTTCTTCTCCGGCGCCGCCGCGGTGACGGCGCTGTTCGCGCTGCGCTTCCTGGTCGGTTTCGCCGAGGCGCCGAGCTTTCCGGCCAATGCCCGCATCGTCGCCGCCTGGTTTCCGAGCAACGAACGCGGCACCGCGTCGGCCTTCTTCAACTCCGGGCAGTATTTCGCGACCGTGATCTTCGCGCCGCTGATGGGCTGGATCGCGCATGAGTTCGGCTGGCGCCACGTCTTCACGGTGATGGGCGCGCTCGGCATCCTCATGGGCCTGCTCTGGATCAAGACCATGTACGGGCCGAAGGAGCATCCCGGCATCAACGAGGCCGAGCTCGACTACATCCGGGACGGCGGCGCGTTGGTCGACATGGAGGGCGCCAAGGATAGCGTCAAGGATAGCGTCAAGGATAGCGTCAAGGACGGCAAGGCCGCTTCGGGCGGTCCGACCTGGTCGCATATCGGCCAATTGCTGTCGAACCGCATGATGCTCGGCGTCTATATCGGCCAGTACTGCATCAACACGCTGACCTACTTCTTCCTGACCTGGTTCCCGGTCTATCTCGTCAAGGAGCGCGGCCTGTCGATCCTGCAGGCGGGCTTCGTCGCCACCCTGCCGGCGCTGTGCGGCTTCATCGGCGGCGTGCTCGGCGGCTTCATCTCCGACGCCATCCTGCGCAAGACCGGATCGCTGACGCTGGCGCGCAAGATCCCGATCGTCGGCGGCATGCTGCTTTCGATGGCCATCATCGGCTGCAACTATGTCGACGGCCAGACGCTGGTGGTCGGCCTGATGGCGCTCGCCTTCTTCGGCAAGGGCATCGGCGCGCTCGGCTGGGCGGTCGTCTCCGACACCTCGCCGAAGGAAGCCGGCGGCGTCTCCGGCGGCCTGTTCAACACCTTCGGCAACCTCTCCAGCATCACCACCCCGATCGTGATCGGCTACATCCTGTCGGCGACCGGCTCGTTCAACGGCGCGCTGGTGTTCGTCGGCGTCAATGCGCTGGTCGCGGCCTGCGCCTATCTCCTGATCGTCGGCAAGATCCAGCGCGTCGAGCTCCGGCCTTCCTGAGCACCACGCGCGATCAGCGTGGTCTCGACTTGAACGGCGGCCTCGGCCGCCGTTTTTTTTGCGCACTCGTCATTGTCCTTGCGAGCGAAGCATTCCAGAGCCAGGGCGCAAGTCTGGATTTCTTCGCTCATTGGGCCGCGCGATGCGCGATCAGATGGCTCGCAACGACGGGAGACGTCGAGCGCCAGCGGCGCGTCAAACTCCGCCGTCATTCCGGGGCGCCCGACGTGACAAACAGCAAAGCTGTTTGGCGCGCAGGGCGAGCCCGGAATCCATCGCGCCGCGCTGTCTGACGCGCGATGGATTCCGGGTTCGTGCTCCGCACGCCCCGGAATGACGCAGGAGAGAGCTCGCAGGTCGCTCAGATCCGTTGCGAGACCCGGTCCGCCAAAACTTCCGAAAAAAATAAATCACTTGCGCTTTTTCGGAAATCATGATTGTATCCGCCCATCCCGCCTCACCGCAGAGGGGCGTTGCGCGCGATCGTCACGACACGCGAGGTGGGGATGCGATGGCCGCGAGAGATCGCAGCGTCTTCTTGACGAGGGCGCCGACGAACGATCGCTTGCGGACGTGAAGTCGCAGCGTCCTGACACCCCGATGCTGGTGTCCAGCGCAATGCGCGAAAGCGCATTGTCGCCATGGTGGCCAACAAGCCCGGCGCACCAGGGAGACTGCGTATAAGCGTGA
>JBARNF010000414.1:0-2564 GCA_049802835.1 Bradyrhizobium sp. | reverse complement strand
AAGGCCCCCAACGGCGATGGCATCGTGATCGTGCCGGAGGCCGACTACGACCGGACGATCGAGGAACTCGAAGACCTCCGCGCCAGCCTGATCGCCCGGCGCGTCCTCCGCGAGATCGAGAGCGGCGAGGAGGAGATGCTGACATCGGCCGAGGCCGATGAGCTCCTGGCCGCAAAGACTCCCCTCGCCTTCTGGCGCAAGAAACGCGATCTGACCCAGGCCGCCCTCGCCGATGCTGCCGGCATCTCTCAAGCCTTCCTGTCCGAGATCGAGAGCGGCCAGAAGCCGGGCACGGCCGCGACGTTGAAGAAGATAGCTGACGCGCTGCGGATTACGGTCGATGATTTGATCTAGGCCCGTATGGCGCACTAGCTAACTGATCCGCCCTTCGGGCAGCTCTTCCAGGTTGATTATTTGCTATCCTTTGGCGTCACCCTTGGGCTGAAAGCTCCCGGAATCTGCTGCCTTATTTTTTGACGCACATAAGCCTCGTCAAATTCGTGCTCGTAAGTAATTCCATCACTGTAGACGATTGCGATCCGTAATTTTCCCCATTGATCCACAAAGTCTCGCACTGATAGAGGTTGGGTCCAGACGAGGTCTAACTGAACTGATGCCTGTGGCGGCACGTCGACTTTGGCCACCGAGAAATACCCCTTATAGGGCACGTTTGCCATCAATTCCTGTCTGTGCCCTGTAAGATCCGAAACGGCGTAGGCCTCTTTAAATGCAACGGAAGTTGTACTCGTGCCTTGAAAGATAAGGCCATTTACCAGGTTGTCTCCACCATTGGTACTAGTGACTAAAAATTGGGAATCTAAATTCCATGCGATCGGTCCCTTTTGCACTGGCGGCGTCGGCTGTGACGTAGCTACGGGACTGTGCGCTTGCGCTAACTCTCTTAGAATCGACTCGATCTGCGCCCTAAGCTTGTCACGTTCCATCAAAGCTGCACCGAGCTGATTGGCTACTATCACTCCTTGCTCGCGCGAGTCCTGTAACGCTCTTGCCAGTTTCTTGTTAGGAACTGCATCCGCTTGCTCATCATTGCAAGGCGGCATCTTGCCATCCCAGCATGCGGACGCAATATCCGGCACTCTGGCACGCCGGTATATATCCGGAGCAACGCCGTAGAGAAGAAACATCAAAAGCAGCGCGATCCATATGCGGGCATCGCGAGCTGCCGTGGCTATTGATGCGGCCACGACCGGACTTGCCCATCTATTTCTTACTGTTGGCCACATTGGGCCAGCAACCGCACAAGCGATTGCCACTCCCAGATACACCCAATGGAGCAAGGGAATTGGATGATCGTGATAGAGGTCATCACCGAACGGAAGCCCAAAAAGCAGAAACAAGAGTTCGGACACCGCTAGAACAGCACCATCAACTCCACTGTGTATCGCCCCCGCAGGCTTTGCTTCTGTGTCCGAGCGCGAATCGCTAATAATTGGGCTGTGTTGCGCGTGAGCGCGTTCAAGCTCATCCCTAAGGGAGGCGTCCAGATCGCCTATGGACCCGGCAGTCGCCCCGGGCAGTTCTTGTTTTTCAAATTCTGACACGGTGGCTCCCGGAGAGCTTCGCGCTCCAGTAAATGACACCTACGGGTTGGTCTATCAAGCGAGGAAAGCATGATAGCATCGCCTCCGCTTCGCCACCACTTGGAGATCGGCGCGATACCAACCGCGCCGCAAGTCTTATGCGCCTCGATACAGACGGTATCTGGCCGACCGCCTATTCCCCATTTCCGGACCAGAGATCACGTTTCAGGAGACGCCCGACCCGACGGGCGAATCACCTGTATATATTCGCCCACGTAAATTTGTGAGCCGCCTGCCCCGTGCCCGAGATGACCGCTTGATCGCAGCCAAAATCATGCGCGCCGAAAAATTAATTCGGCAGCCTATTCAACTAGTTCACCCCTATCAGTCTTCTAGCGGAAATATTTATATTTCTTTTTATCAGAAATCATGATTGTATACCCCCGTCCCGTCTCGATCAGAGGGGCGCTTCGCGGTCGTCACGGACGTTGAGGCGGGATGCGGTGGGCGTGTCGATGTTGCAGCGTGGGGTGATCCTGCGCCGACGAACGGCATTGATGCGCACGGTCAAGTCGCGTGGTCCTGGCATCCCGACGCTGATGCCAAGTTGGTGCTGATGCGCAAAGCGCAGTGCCGATGACGGTGGCCAAAAAGCCCGGAGCACCGGGGAGAACGCGAAGCAGCCGTTCCAACCATTGCGCGGGGAATGCCGGGTGTTCTCGGCTGAACCTCAGTTCCTGCCGCCAGCATTTTTTTCAGCTGGCGGGCCATGGGTGCGGCCAGCGCCCGGCATTCCCCGTGCCCTCTACTTTGGAGAGGGCAGGTCCATCGGCAAGCCTCGGACGCAAGATGCGCCGCGAGACGGCGAAGTCATGTGTTTCAGCATCATTGGCAGTGGGGGACCGGAAGTGCACCACACACTCTGATGTCGTCCCGGACAAGCCTGCCGACGCAATGCGTCGGCGGGCGCCGATCCGGGATCCATACTCCCGGAGTTCAGTGAGGCGCTTGGAACATGCAGCC
>JBARNF010000413.1:0-5158 GCA_049802835.1 Bradyrhizobium sp. | reverse complement strand
GTCCTCTAAGTCTATGACAAAGATTCGCTCCTCCTCTCTCGAAGACGCTGCCCTGCACCCGCCGGAGGAGGATCAGCTTTCGACGTCGCAACGCGCCATGCGCAGGCATTATCTCGACGCGCTCAACCCCGAGCAGCGCCAGGCGGTGGAGACGCTTGACGGGCCGTTGCTGGTGCTTGCCGGCGCCGGCACCGGCAAGACGCGCGTGCTCACCACGCGCATCGCGCACATTCTGAGCCAGGGCCGTGCCCGGCCGGGCGAGATCCTGTCGGTGACCTTCACCAACAAGGCCGCGCGCGAGATGAAGACGCGGCTTGCCGAGATGCTCGGCCAGGCCGTCGAAGGCATGCCATGGCTCGGCACCTTCCACGCGATCGCGGGCCGCATCCTGCGCAGCCATGCCGAGCTGGTGCAGCTGAAATCGAATTTCACCGTGCTCGACGTCGACGACCAGATCCGGCTGTTGAAGCAGCTGTTGCAGGCCGAGAACATCGACGACAAGCGCTGGCCGGCGCGGATGCTGGCCGGCCTGATCGACGGCTGGAAGAATCGCGGCCTGGCGCCGTCGCAGGTGCCCTCGGGCGAGGCCGCCGTGTTCGGCAATGGCAAGGGCGGCAAGCTCTATGCGAGCTATCAGGAGCGGCTGAAGATTCTCAACGCCGCCGATTTCGGCGATCTCCTGCTCGAGAACATCCGGCTGTTCCGTGAGAATCCGGACGTGCTCCGGCAGTATCAGACCCGTTTCAAGTTCATTCTGGTCGACGAGTATCAGGACACCAACGTCGCGCAATATCTGTGGCTGCGGCTGCTGTCACAGGCGCCGAGTTCGTCGCACGCGCTCACCCCGTCCTCAGTCATTCCGGGGCGGCTCGAAGAGCCGAACCCGGAATCTCGAGATGGTGACGACTCACTTCGAGATTCCGGGTTCGCACCTGGCGGTGCGCCCCGGAATGACGCTGTCTCGCAGACTGCCTCGCCGCCCAAGAACATCTGCTGCGTCGGCGACGACGACCAGTCGATCTATGGCTGGCGCGGCGCCGAGGTCGACAACATCCTGCGCTTCGAGCACGACTTCCCCGGCGCCAAGGTGATCCGCCTGGAGCGCAACTACCGCTCGACCGGCCATATCCTGGCCGCAGCCTCGCATCTGATCACGCACAATGAAGGCCGGCTCGGCAAGACGCTGCGCACCGAGGACGTCGAGGGCGAGAAGGTCACCGTCACCGGCGCCTGGGATTCGGAAGAGGAAGCGCGCGGCATCGGCGAGGAGATCGAGGAGTTGCAGCGCAAGGGCGAGCATCTCAACGACATCGCGATCCTGGTGCGGGCGTCCTACCAGATGCGCGAGTTCGAGGACCGCTTCGTCACGCTCGGCCTGCCCTATCGCGTGATCGGCGGCCCCAGATTTTACGAGCGCGCCGAGATCCGCGATGCCCTCGCCTATTTGCGCGTCATCAACTCGCCGGCCGACGACCTCGCCTTCGAACGCATCGTCAACGTGCCGAAGCGCGGGCTCGGCGACGCCACCGTGCAGATGCTGCACGATCATGCGAGGAAGCGCCGCATTCCGCTGTTCGAAGCGGCGCGTGCCGTGGTGGAGACCGACGAGCTGAAGCCGAAGGCGCGCGGGTCACTGCGCCAGCTGATCCTGCAGTTCGAACGCTGGCGCGCCCAGCGCGAGGTCATGCCGCACACCGAGCTCGCCGAGATCGTGCTCGACGAGAGCGGCTACACCGAGATGTGGCAGAAGGACCGCTCGGCCGACGCCGCGGGGCGCCTCGACAACCTCAAGGAGCTGATCCGCTCGATGGAGGAGTTCGAGAACCTGCACGGCTTCCTCGAGCACATCTCGCTGGTGATGGACCGCGAGGGCGCCGCCGGCGAGGAAGCGGTGTCGCTGATGACCTTGCACTCCGCCAAGGGCCTGGAATTCGACAACGTGTTCCTGCCGGGCTGGGAGGAAGGGCTGTTCCCGAGCCAGCGCACGCTCGACGAACAGGGCCGCGCCGGGCTTGAAGAGGAGCGCCGCCTGGCTCATGTCGGGCTGACCCGGGCGCGCCGCCGCGCCAAGCTCTATTTCGCCACCAACCGCCGCATCCACGGCACCTGGACCACGACCATCCCGTCGCGCTTTCTCGACGAATTGCCGACCGATAGCGTCGAGATCACCGAATCCAAGGGCGGCTCGGGCTGGGGCGGCGCCGGCGGCTACGGGCCGTCGCGTTTCGACAATGTCGAGTCGTTCGGATCGAGCTATTCCACGCCGGGCTGGCAGCGCGCCCAGGCGCGGCGCCCGGGCGCCCGCGGTCCGTCGGAGGGCGGCTTCAAGGAAGAGCAATCGCCGTTCGGCGGGCGCGATCCCTTCGGCGGCGGCTTTGGCGGCAATTTCGGCCGCAACAAGCGCGGACCGCTGACCATCGAGGGCGAGCTGGTCGCGAAGTCGACCGGCACCACGTCGGAGTTCGCGCTGGACGACCGCGTGTTTCACCAGAAGTTCGGCTATGGCCGCGTGGTCAAGATCGACGGCAACAAGCTGACCATCGCCTTCGACAAGGCCGGTGAGAAGAAGGTCGTCGACAGCTTCGTGCAGCGGGCGTGACCTGACGGCCACGGTCGACCTGCCGCCGCGGGGCAGGCGCGGATCGTGGCAATCGAACTTCGCACTTCGCCTTGGTTAGGCCTTGACCGTGGCAGCTCGCGTCGTATGAGATGCAACCATGGTCCGGGGAAACATCCTTTTCGTTGTGGTCGCGCTCATCCTTCCGTCGCTTGCGACGGCGCAGACGATGAGCTTTGGCGAGTCTGCGGGGCTGATCGCGTCGAGCTGCGGCGCCGACATCACCGCCAATTGCCGCGGCGTCAATCTCGATTCCAACCGGCTCAAGGAATGCCTCTCGCGCAACCAGGACGTGGTCTCGGCGCAGTGCAAGGCCACCTATTTCAAGGCCTTCGAGGCGATCCAGAAGCGCATCGCGGCGCGGGTGACCGTGGCCAATGCCTGCCAGCGTGAGATCGTGAAGCTGTGCGGTGGCTCGACCAAGGAGACCAGCAAGTCGATTCCGTGCCTGATGACTGCGAACGGCGTCGGCGCGCGCTGCCAGCAGGCAATCGGCGAGGCGGGGTATCGCTGATGCGGCGGAGCGCGACATCGCTGTTGTCAGGGCTGATCGCCGTTCTCATGGTCGCCGCAAGCGCGCCCGTGCGATCGCAGGAGATCACGCGCGAGGATATCGTGCGCCAGCTCAACCGCTTGGAGACCACGCCGACGCTCGATCTGCCGGCGCTGAAGCAGCAGACCCAGGAACGCTCGAAAATTCGCAGCCGCAATGAGCCGCCGCCGCAGAAGCGTACGCCGATCGCCCCGGAGCTGATGACCCTGCCGGCCTTCAACGTCGACATCCAATTCGACGTGGACACGCCGATCGTGCGTCCCGAATCCTATCAGGCCGTCGGACGCATCGCCGATGCGATGGTGTATGCCGACCTGCTGCCCTACACGTTCCTGATCGTCGGCCATATCGAAGCCAACGGCAAGCGCGAGTCCAACGTGATCCTGAGCCAGCGGCGTGCCGACGCGATCCGCGACATCCTGGCGAACACCTTCAAGGTCTCGGTCAAGCGGCTGCAGTCGGTCGGACTTGGCGAGGAGCAATTGCTCGATCCGTCCAAGCCGACGGCGCCCGTCAATCAGCAGATCCAGATCATCACGATCGCAAAGGCTGCCGAAGAGGCCGCGACGCCGCCTCTGGCGCCAGCTCCGGCTGCACCCGGCAAGAAGCCACCGCGTAAGCACCGCAATTAACGCAGATGAGATCCGCGCGCGGCGTCATGAACCCGTGGCGGGCCTGGCGCGACAGTCCATGCAGGAACCGTCACGTCAGCATAGGGGCGCGACCGGACCCCCGCCCGCCGGCGCGAATGGAACCCGTTGTCAGATCGGCACGGCGGACGCAGGGCCGTGATTGCCGGTTTGTCGATGCAGCCGCTTGATGGTATAGCCCCGTCTTTACGGCCATCGATTGAGCGGTCGTTGATCTTATTGACCAGCGAGTCAGCCATGAACGCCATGTTCCGACGCCAGATGATCGACTACGTCGAATATCATCGCGATCCGCGCAACGGCCTGATGCATGTGCTCGGGATCATCCTTCTTTTCCTGGGCGCGGTGCTTCCCTTGAGCTTGTGGCAATTCGACGCGCTCGGCGTCCGGATCAGCCTGGGCGCCGTTCTGGCGGTGCCCGTCCTGCTGTATTGGCTGCTGCTCGATGCCGCACTCGGCGCCGGCATCCTGGCGTTCGCCGTGCTGTTCCTTGCTGTGGCCATGATGATTGCCGATCACGTCCACGGATTGGCCCTCTGGGCCATGTTTGCCGCGCTCGTCATCCTTGGCCTCGTCTCGCAAGCCGTCGGCCACAAGGTCTTCGAGCGAAATAATCCGTCGCTGCTGGATCATCCGGCGCATCTCTTTCTTGGACCGATGTTCGTGATGGCGAAACTGTACATGGCGTTCGGGTTGCGGCCTTCGGTGGCCGATCTCGTCGCGCCGAACTGGTCGCCGGATCGGCGCACATCGGATAAGCTTCCAGGCGATCAGCACTCACGTCCCTAATGAAAGTCCTCGTCACCGGCGGCAGCGGTTTTATCGGACATCACCTCGTCTCTGGGCTCACGGCGCGGGGCACGGAGGTGCGCGTGCTCGACGTGCGCTGCCCGACCCAGATGATCGCCGAGGTGCAATATATCGAGGGCTCGGTGCTCGACGTTCCCGTCGTGCGCGAGGCGGTCGCCGGCGTCGATCAGGTCTATCACCTAGCCGGGCTGCCCGGCATGTGGATGCCGGACCGCCAGGATTTCCACCGCGTCAACTGTGTCGGCACCGAAACGGTGCTGGCGGCTGCACGCGCGAGCCGGGTCCGCCGCTTCCTGCATTGCTCGACCGAGTCGATCCTGTTCGACTATCCGGGGTCGAAGGACGCCGCGGCAGCGCCGACGGCGCCGCTGGCCGATGCCATGCCCGGCGCCTATACGCGTTCGAAGGCGCTGGCCGAGGCCCGCGCGCTGGCTGCCGCCGCGGAGGGCTTTCCCGTGGTGGTCGGCACGCCGACGATGCCGATCGGTCCCCACGACAGCAACCTGACACCGCCGTCGGCGATGCTGC
>JBARNF010000412.1:0-6632 GCA_049802835.1 Bradyrhizobium sp. | reverse complement strand
GGGCGTCGACGCGCTTCAGATCCTGCGTAGCAAATGCGACCTTCATGACATCGGTCCTCTCTCCTGAAACGTCAGTGCAGCGGCGCCACGACGGCGGGATCCGCGACGCGGTCCGCCTCCGCGGCCTTCCACGGATCCAGCCAGGTGTCCGGCGTCGGCTGATGGTTGTCCTCGCGATCGGCGATGATGAGGTTGGCCAGCGTGAAGATCAGGTCGCGGGTGCCGCGATAGCCGACCGTCAGCAGATGCCCCGCGCCGAGCCGGTCGAACATCGGGAAGCCGATCCGGTAGAACGGAATCTTCAAACGCGAAGCCGCCTGGCGGCCGTGCGAATGCGTCATCATCAGGTTACAGCCGCGCTCTTTCGCCAGCGTCTCCAAGTCTTCGAGATCGCCGATCAGCACCTCCTCGCACGGCATGCGCGCGAGCACCGGCGACTGCGTCGTGGTGATGGCCACGGCAACCTGCGCCCCCATGTCGTGCAGCATGCTGGCAACGTCGAACAGCAGGTCCGGCTCGGCGCCGATCGCGAGCTTGCGGCCGCCGATCTGGAAATGCGCGTCCAGCATGGCATCCGCGAGCTGGCCGCGCTGCCGGCGATATTTGGCCGGCACCGGGCGACCTGAGATCTCGCTGAGGAACGTCATGAACGCGTCGTTCGGCAGCAGCCCGCAGAGACGCTCGAACAGCCGGTACGGCACGCCGGACTTCGCCTGCATCGCCTCCGCCGCCCGCTTCATCTGCGCGCCGATCGCGATCGTCCAGGCAGCACTTCCCATGGTCGCGATCTCTTCCAGGCCGATGCCGCCGATCGTGGTCGGCGTGAACTCGTCAGGGATGTGGCCGTCGAGCGAGCCGCCGATATCCGGCAGGAACGATGGCTCGAGACCAAAGTCCTCGAAGATGGTCCTGAGCTCCTCGATATCACCCGGCGTCAGATGGCAGCCCGGCAGCACGTTGATGCGCGCCGGATCGCGTCGGGTCGAAGTCGGCTTGTCGACGAGCACCTCGACCATCTTGGCGACGGTCTTGTCCCAGCCGTCCTGGAACGCGTCCTTGAAGTCGGGCGTCGAGACGTAGACCAGCGGATAGCTCGCGAGCTCCGGGTGCTTCTCGCGGATCAGGCGGATGTAGCCGTCGACGTCGTCGCCCTTGGTCTCGGTGACCCCGGTCGAGCAGATGCCGATGATCTCCGGCTTCTGTCTCTTATGAATGTTGAGGATCGCCTGCTCGACATTCTCATAGCCGCCGAGCACGGTGGCAACCTCGCTCATCGCGGTGGTCTGCATCGGCACCGCTTCCTTGAAGTGGCGCACGAACAGCGTCAGCCCGAACGAGGTGCAGCCCTGCGAGCCGTGCAGCAGCGGCATCGCGCCGCGCAGGCCGAGGAAGGCGAACGAGCCGCCGATCGGCTGGCTCATCTTGAGCGGATTGACCGTGCAGGCTTTCTTTCCGGTCGTGACCTTGGCCATGCGCGTCGCCTATTCCGCCGCCTGGAGCAGCTCGACCGGCGCGCTCACGCGGGCCAGGACGTCCTCGACGCGGCCGGCGCAGGCGCCGCAACCGCCGGAAGCGTTGGTGTGCTCACGAACGCCGGCGACGTCGACGAGGCCATGGGCCTTGATCGCATCCTCGATGGTGCCGAGATCGACCGTCTTGCAGTGGCAGATCTTCTTGGCGCGGCGCGCCGCTTCGGCGGCGACTGGATCGGCGGCGAGCGCGGCCGCTTCCGCATCGGCCTGGGCGATCGCTCTTGCCTGCCAGTTGCCGTTGGCATCTTCCCAGGGTGCGGGCTTGCGCAGCTGCGCCCACATCGGGTTGTAGATCGCCTTGTCGATCTCCGCGACCAGCTTCACCATGCCGATATAGCCCATGAAGGCGTGCGACCGCTCCTGGTTGATATCGAGCCAGGGCATCGCGGCCTTGAGCGCCACGAATTGCGACTTGCCGCCCGACAGCATGATGTCGGCCTTGGCGTCCTTGAGCATCTTGTACATCTCGCGCGGCGCCATATCGTCGATCATGTGCGCGTCCTGGCCCATCAGCTCCTTGATGCGCTCCTTGTCCTCCTTGGTGGACTTCTTGACCGACGTGCCGACCAGCTCCATGCCGGCCTCCTGCAGCGCCGCCACCACCGACCACGACTTCACGCCGCCGGTGATCAGCAGCACCTTCTTGCCGGTGAGCCGCTGCTTGAACGGCTCGATCGCGGCCCAGGCCTTGGCCTCCTCGCGGGCGATCACCGCCTCGGTGCGATCCAGCAGGTCGGCCGGCGCGCCGCGCTCGACCAGCAGCCGCGCGATCTCGCGCAGCGAATCCGACGAGTCCTGGATGCCGTAGAACGAGCCCTCGAAGAACGGAATGCCGTAGCGCTCCTCCATCTTGCGGGCGACGTTGATCATCGCCTTGGAGCACACCATCATCGCCGCGCGGGCGCGATGCGACGACGCCACGTCCTTGTAGCGGCCGTCGCCGGAGATGCAGGCGGAGATACGGATGCCGAGCTCGTCGAACAGCGGCTTCACCTGCCACAACTCGCCGGACAGGTTGTATTCGCCGATGATGTTGAGGTCGTAGGGCGTCGTCACCTCGGGTTCGACGGTGCCGATGACGTGATCGAGCAGCGCCTCGCCGGCGAGCTTGTTGCCGAGGTTCTTCGGGCCGACGAAGCCGGGCGAGTTGACGGGAATGCAGGGCTTGCCGAACTTGGCCGAGGCCGCCTTGCAGACCGCGTTGATGTCGTCGCCGGTCATGGCGGGCACGCAGGTCTGGTAGACGAACACGGCCGGCGGATCGTACTTCTCGATGATTTCCCTGATCGCCTTGTACAGACGCTTCTCGCCGCCGAACACGACGTCGGTTTCGTTGATGTCGGTGGTGAAACCGGTGCGCCAGATCTGGGATCCAGATGAGGCTGCGCCACGGTTATCCCAGGAATTTCCTTCGCAGGCGATCGGTCCGTGCACCAGATGCGCGACGTCGGTCAGCGGCTGCAATGCGACCTTGGCGCCATCGAAGGCACAGCCACCGGCCGCGCCGCCCGGCTGCAGCTGCTTGGTGCAGCCCTTCTTGCGCTCGGCCTCGGACTTGTTAGCGTTCTTGCCGCAACCCGGCTCGTTGAAGACGTTCTGGATCGTGGCCGAAAGCGAGCTCATTGGCTTCTCCTGTTGACGACCGATTGCGCGTCTTTCGAAAGACAGGGCTCAGGCACGACATGCCTCCCCAAGAGCCCTGCTCCCAACGTCGAAACGCGGCGGCCCCGCAAGGCCGCCGCGCCGTCACTCAGCGGATGATGTCGAAGCTGTAGTCCGATTTGGCCGGCACGTTGGTGTTGCGATCGATCTCGTCGAAGATCTTGTCGAGGATCGTGACCAGCACGTTCAGGCCGCCCTGATAGCCCCACACCGGATAGCGGTGCTTGTGGTGGCGATCGAAGATCGGGAAGCCGATGCGGATCAGCGGCGTGCCGGTATCGCGCTCCAGATACTTGCCGTAGGTGTTGCCGATCAGGAAGTCGACCGGCTCGGTGAACAGGAGCGAGCGCATGTGCCAGAGATCCTTGCCGGGATACACGTGGCAGTTCTTGCCGAACGGCGAGCTATCGAACACCGCCTGGACCTTCTCGGCCCAGTGCTTGTTGCCGTTGGTTGCAAGCACGTGGGTCGGCTCGGCGCCGAGCTCGAGCAGGAACGAGGCGAGGCCGAGGCAGAGGTCCGGATCGCCGTAGATCGCGAACTTCTTGCCGTGGATGTGCGCGCTGGAGTCGGCGATCGCGTCGACCAGGCGGCCACGCTCGAGCGCGATCTCTTCCGGGATCTCCTTGCCGGTGATGCGCGACAGCGCCATGATGAAGGAGTCGGTGCCGGTGACGCCGACCGGATGGTTCAACGCGACCACTTCCTGGCCGTGGTTCTTGATCATCGGCAGCGTCTTCTCAGTGCAATATTCCTGCATCGAGATCGTCGCCTTGGCGTGGATCGCGTTGGCCGCATCCTCCAGCGTGGTGCCGCCGGCGTACATGCGGAACTCACCGTCGGTCGGGGTATCGAACACATTCTCGTTGTCGCCGAGAATGGTGTAGTCGATTCCCATCGTCTTGAAGATGCGCTTGATCTCCCTCAGGTTGCCGACGGTGTAGCCGTCGAAGCCGCCGATGAAGTTGATCTTCTCGTTCGGGACGCGCTCGAGCTTCGGCGCCGTGCCGGCCTTGCCGTCCCAGAAATGCTCGATGATGCCCTTGAGCGCATTGTCGTAGCCGGTGACATGGCTGCCGACGAAGGCGGGCGTATGCGCGAACGGAACGTCATATTCGGCCGGCACAGACCCCTTCTCCTTTGACGTCTTGATGAAGGCGTTGAGATCGTCACCGATGACTTCCGCCATGCAGGTGGTCGAGACCGCGATCATCTTCGGCTTGTACATGCTGTAGGTGTTGGCGAGGCCGTCGATCATGTTGTTGAGGCCGCCGAACACCGCGGCGTCCTCGGTCATCGACGACGACACGCAGGAGCTCGGCTCCTTGAAGTGACGCGACAGGTGGCTGCGGTAGTAGGCCACGCATCCCTGCGAGCCATGCACGAACGGCATCGTACCTTCGAAGCCGACCGCGACGAACACGGCGCCGAGCGGCTGGCAGGCCTTGGCCGGGTTGACGGTCAGCGCCTCGCGGGCGAAATTCTTCTCGCGATATTCGGGCGTCTTGGCCCATTCGCGCACGCGCTCCACCTCGGCGGGATCGCGCGGGTTCTCGAACATCTTCTTCTTGTTCGCCAGCATCTGCTGGTATTCGGGACCACGGAAAAGCTCGAAGTGATCGAGCACATGTTCGGCAGACTGCGTCATGGGATAACCCTCTCTATTTTCCTGTGTCGATCAGGGAGCGCTGGCTCTC
Source organism: Bradyrhizobium sp. (assembly GCA_049802835.1). Taxonomy (GTDB): domain Bacteria; phylum Pseudomonadota; class Alphaproteobacteria; order Rhizobiales; family Xanthobacteraceae; genus Bradyrhizobium. Next base: position 1,741 of record JBARNF010000412.1, on the reverse strand, counting down.
CGCCGAAGGAGAGCCAGGCCGTGGGTGGTGGTGATTACTCGGCCGCCTGGAGCAACGGCTTGGGCGCCTGCTTCCAGGGCGCCTTGGCCATCTTCCAGACCGGCGAGTTGATGGCCATGTCCATGTCGCGGGCGAAGATCGCGAACCCGTCATAGCCATGATACGGACCCGAGTAGTCCCAGGAGTGCATCTGGCGGAACGGCACGCCCATCTTCTGGAACACGTACTTTTCCTTGATGCCCGAGCCGACCAGGTCCGGCTGGACCTTCTCGACGAACTTCTCGAACTCGTAGCCGGTCACGTCGTCATAGATCAGCGTGCCGTCCTTGACGTAGTGCTGGGCGGTCCGCTGGTAGTCGTCGTTGTGGCCGAACTCGTAGCCGGTTCCGACGACTTCCATGCCGAGGTCCTCATAGGCGCCGATCACGTGGCGCGGACGCAGGCCGCCGACGAACAGCATCACGGTCTTGCCTTCCAGGCGCGGCCGGTACTTGGCGATGACGGCATCCATCAGGGGCTGGTACTTGGCGATAACGCGCTCGGCACCTTCCTTGATCTTGTCGTCGAAATAGCTGGCGATCTTGCGCAGCGATTCGGCGATCTTGCTCGGCCCGAAGAAGTTGTACTCGCACCACGGAATATTGTACTTTTCTTCCATGTGACGCGAGATGTAGTTCATCGAGCGGTAGCAGTGCAGCACGTTGAGCTTCGCCTTCGGCGTCGCCTCGAGCTCGGCCAGCGAGCCGTCGCCCGACCACTGGGCGATCACGCGCAGGCCCATCTCCTCGAGCAGGATGCGCGACGACCAGGCGTCGCCGCCGATGTTGTAGTCGCCGATGATCGCGACGTCGTAATCCGACGGCTCGAAGCGCGGCGCGGCGTCCGCCGGGATCTTGTCGAACACCCAGTCCCGGATCGCGTCGTTGGCGATATGGTGGCCGAGCGACTGAGACACACCGCGGAAGCCCTCGCAGCGGACCGGAACGATGGTCTTGCCGTCATACTCCTTCGACTTGACCTTGGAGACCGCCTCGATGTCGTCGCCGATCAGGCCGATCGGGCATTCCGACTGCACGGTGATGCCGTTGTTCAGCGGGAACAGGTCCTGGATCTCGTCCATGATCTTGGCGAGCTTCTTGTCGCCGCCGAAGACGATGTCCTTCTCCTGGAAGTCGGAGGTGAACTGCATCGTCACGAAGGTGTCGATACCGGTCGTGCCGATGTAGTAGTTGCGGCGGGCCGCCCAGGAGTACTGGCCGCAGCCGACCGGGCCGTGGCTGATGTGGATCATGTCCTTGATCGGACCCCATACCACGCCCTTGGAGCCGGCATAGGCGCAACCGCGGATGGTCATGACGCCCGGAATCGACTTGATGTTCGACTTGACGCCGCAGTCGGACTTGCCGTTCTCATGCACGTTGAGGTGCTTGGCGCGGCGCTTGGCGGTCTTTTCCGGATAGACCTTCAAGACCTCGGCGATCAGTTCCTTGTTGCGTGCCTTGATCTCGGCAACGCTTTGTTTCTCGATGACGCTCATCTGGCTTTCCTCGATGATCGGTTGCGAAGGTCATCCGGCCCTTAAAGATGATGGGCCGGACGACCGGTGGCGGTTACGCCGTTGCGGCGAGATCGGCGGCAGTCTTTCCGATTTGGCTCTCGTCGACGGCCTTCATGATGCCGTGCTCCATGAGCATGTCTTCGAGCTCGTCCATCGTGATCGGGGTCGGGATGATGCCCTTGC
>JBARNF010000411.1:0-4167 GCA_049802835.1 Bradyrhizobium sp. | reverse complement strand
TTCGACAACGGCAAGGTCGACGCCGTCGTCGACATCCCCAATTCCGGTATCGCGATCGCCGTGCACAACATGGTGCGCGAGCGCAACAAGATCGCGCTGTTGTCCGGGCCCGGCGCGAGCTCGTTGACGGACGAACTGTGCAGCCCCAACACGGTGCACTTCACCTATGACACCTATGCGCTGTCCAAGGTGACGACCTCGGCCGTGATCAGCCAGGGCGGCAAGTCCTGGTACTTCATCACGGCCGACTATGCCTTCGGACAGCAATTGGAGAAGGACGCCACGCGCTTCATCAAGGAGCTCGGCGGCACCATCCTCGGCGGCGTCAAGCATCCGACCAACACCGCCGACTTCTCGTCGTTTGCCCTGCAGGCGCAAAGCTCCAAGGCCGACGTCGTCGCCTTCGCCAATGCCGGCCAGGACACCGACAATGCGATCAAGCAGTCCGGCGAGTTCGGACTGGTCAAGGGCGGCCAGAAGCTGGTCGGCCTGCTGATGTTCGACACCGACGTGCATGCGATCGGACTGGACGCGGCGCAGGGCACCTACATGACCACGGCCTCCTATTGGGCCATGGATGAGGCCACCCGCGCCTGGTCGAAGAAGTTCTTTGCCCGCACCAAGGTGATGCCGACGATGATCCAGACCGGCGTCTACGGCGCGGTGCTGCACTATCTCAAGGCGATCAAGGCCGCCGGGACCGACGATCCCAAGGCCGTGATGGCTAAGATGCGCGAGCTGCCGATCGAGGACACGTTCGTCCATGGCGGCCGCTTGCGCGAGGACGGCCGCGTCATCCGCGACATGTATCTCGCCCGCGTCAAGAAGCCGTCGGAGTCGAAGGAGCCGTGGGACTATCTGGAGATCGTCAAGACCGTGAAGGGCGAGGATGCCTTCCGCCCGGTCTCCGAATCCAAGTGCCCGCTGTTGAAGAAGTAGGAGCACGTCCATGGTCGGTGCCGACGACAAGAATGGCGACGTCTATGATTGCGACGTGCTTGTGGTCGGCTCCGGCGCGGCCGGGCTGTCGGCGGCGGTCACCGCCGCCCATGCCGGGCTGAAGGTCGTCGTGACCGAAAAGGAGCCGCGCTTCGGCGGCACCACCGCGCGCTCCGGCGGCTGGCTGTGGATCCCCGGGACATCGCTGGCCAAGGCCTGGGGCATCGACGAGCCGCCCGAGCTGGCGCGCACCTATCTGCGCCACGAGGCCGGCAACTCGTTCGATGCGGCGCGGGTCGACGCGTTCCTGGCCAAGGGCCCGGAGGCGGTCGACTTCTTCACCAGCAAGACCGCGCTGAAATTCGACATGCCGCTGACATTTCCAGACTATCACGCGGAGGCGCCGGGCGGCACGCAGGGCGGCCGCTCGATGGTGACGCGCCCGTTCGACGGCCGCGCGCTCGGCCACCACATCAACGATCTCGGCCAGCCCCTGCCCGAGCTCACCGTGTTCGGCATGATGCTCGGCTCCGGCAAGGAGATCATCCATTTCATGCGCGCGACCAAATCGCTGGCGTCGGCGTTCTACGTCGCCAAGCGGCTGTCGAAGCATGCGCTCGACGTGCTGCGCCATGGTCGCGGCATGACGCTCACCAACGGCAATGCGCTGGCCGGCCGGCTCGCCAAGTCGGCCTTCGACCTCGGCATTCCCTTGTGGCTGTCGTCGCCGGTCGCCGAGCTGATCCGCGACGGCGACGCCGTGCGCGGCGCCGTGGTGACGCGCCAGGGACGTCGTATCAGAGTGAATGCGCGGCTCGGCGTGGTGCTGGCCTGCGGCGGCTTCCCGCATGACGTCGCCAGGCGGAAGGCGATGTTTCCGCATGCGCCGACCGGCCAGGAGCATGTCTCGCCCGGCCCTGTCAGCAACACCGGCGATGGCCTGCGGCTGGCGGAGACCGTCGGCGGCCGCGTCGAGGACAGCCTGCCGCATGCGGCGGCCTGGGTGCCGGTGTCCATCACCACGCGCAAGGACGGCAGCAAGGGCGTGATGCCGCACTTCATCGACCGCGCCAAGCCCGGCGTGATCGCAGTGACCGCGGATGGCGTGCGCTTCGCCAACGAAGGCAATTCCTACCACGATTTCGTGCAGGCGATGGTCAAGGCGGCCAAGCCCGGCCGCGAGACCGCGGCCTGGCTGATCGCCGATCATCGCTCCCTGCGCCGCTACGGCCTCGGCTGCGTGCCGCCGTTCCCGATGCCGCTCGGCCATCATCTCAGCACGGGCTATCTCAAGCGCGGCGCGACACTCGCCGAGCTTGCGAGCACAACCGGCATCGATGCGAAGGCGTTGCAAGCGACGGTCGCCGCGTTCAACGCCGACGCCGCGCTCGGGCAGGATCCGGCCTTCGGCAAGGGCTCGCGGGCCTACAATCGCTACCAGGGCGATGCGCTGCACGGGCCCAACCCCTGCGTCGCGCCGATCAAGGACGGCCCGTTCTACGCCATCAAGATGGTGATCGGCGATCTCGGCACCTATGCCGGCATCCGCACCGACGAAAACGCCCGCGCACTCGATGCGCAGGGCCGGCCGATCGAGGGGCTCTATGCTGCTGGCAACGACATGGCGAGCATCATGGGCGGCAACTATCCCGGCGCCGGCATCACGCTCGGCCCGGCGCTGACCTTCGGCTACATTGCCGGCCGCCATCTCGCCGAACGCGCCAGGCAAAGGAGTGCCGCATGAGCAACGACAGTCAGATGTTGGCCGGCAAGCTTGCGCTGGTCACCGGAGCCGCGCACGGCAATGGCCGCGCCATCGCGCTGGGCCTCGCCGGCCGCGGCGCCGATGTGATCATCACCGACATCGACACTGACGGTGCCGAGCGCTGCGCGGCCGAGATCCGCGATCACGGCCGCAAGGCCTGGGCTCATCCGCTCGACGTCACCGACGCCGCGGGCTGCGCGGCACTGGCGGCCCAGTTGCGCGCCGAGGTCGGCGCCATCTCGATCCTCATCAACAATGCCGGCATCATCATTCGCGAGGGCATCGATTCCCCGCGGGCGGCCGAGAACTGGCAGCGCGTGCTCGACGTCAATCTCAACGGCGTGTTCAACGTCACCCACGCCTTCCTCGCAAGCTTGCGCGAGACCCGCGGCACGATCGTCAATATCGCGTCAGTCGCCTCCTTCATCGGCATCAGCAACACGCTCGGCTATTCGCCGTCCAAGGGCGGCGTGAAGTCGCTGACCCAGGCGCTGGCGCGCGAGCTCGCCGCCGACGGCATCCGCGTCAACGCCATCGCGCCGGGCGTGATCGCGACCGCGATGACGGAATCGACGCGCAACGATCCGGAACGTCTCGCGGGCTTCATGACCCGCACCCCGCTCGGCCGCGTCGGGCAGCCGGAGGAGCTCGCCGGTCCCGTCGCGTTCCTGGTCTCCGACATGGCGTCCTACGTCAACGGCGTCACGCTGCCGGTCGACGGCGGCTTCCTCGCGGTGTAGGCACGGCGCCGAACCAGGGACAACGCAAAGCATGGGCAGCGAGAGCCGCGGCATCCAGTCGATCGAGGTGGGCGGCACCTTGCTGCAGGCGCTGGCGCGCAGCGGCGAGCCGATGATGCTGCGCGACCTCGCCCGCGAGGCCGGGCTGTCGCCGGCCAAGGCGCATCCCTATCTCGTCAGCTTCTCGCGCATCGGCCTGATCGAGCAGGACCAAACCACCGGCCGCTACGAGATCGGACCGCTCGCGCTCGAGCTTGGCCTGATCAGCCTGCGCCGGCTCTCGGCGGTGCGGATCGCGACGCCGAAGATCGCGGCATTGGCCGGCATCATCGATCATGCGGTGTCGCTGGCGGTGTGGGGCACCAACGGCCCAACCGTGGTGCGGCTCGAGGAGCCGAGCCACCCGGTGCACATCGTGATGCGCGTCGGCTCGATCATGGCGCTGCTGGAGACCGCAACGGGCCGCGCCTTCGCGGCGTTCCTGCCCGCGAAAACCGTGAAGGCCGCGCTCGACGCCGGCCTCGATCGTCTCGGCGTCGGCTACAATCCGAAGCGGGCGCCGAAAAGCCGTGAGGTTGCGGAGATGCTCGCCGAGGTGCGCGCGCAGGGGCTCGCGCGCGCCATCGGCGATCCCCTGCCCGGCGTCAACGCTTTCGCCGCGCCGGTGTTCGATCACGCCGGCCACGTCGCGCTGGTCATCACCGCGATGGGCCCGGCCGGCAC
>JBARNF010000410.1:0-4103 GCA_049802835.1 Bradyrhizobium sp. | reverse complement strand
ACGCCGACCCGGGACCCATACGCCGCGGCGGGCGTGGCTGGGCCAAATTGATCGACTATCGTGCCTCGAACAACTCCCTGGGGTTATGGATCCCGGATCGGCGCGCGCGTGCCGCGCGCTTGTCCGGGACGACAGCGCGGCTCTCATTGGCCGCGTGCCTGCAGCCAAACGACGAACACGCCGTCATTGCATCCCGGCTCGCGCACCTCTGACCAGACGCCCGGGCAGCGCTCCCGTCGCCTCGCCATGCCGCCGCGTCACCACACCCGAGACGATGGTCGCGTCATAGCCGTCGACCTGCTGCATCAGGCGGCGGCCGCCGACCGGGAGATCGTAGTGAACCTTGGGCGGGTGCAGATGCAGCCGGTCATAGTCGATGACGTTGACGTCCGCCTTGTAGCCGGGGGCGATCAGCCCGCGATCGTCGAGGCCGACCGAGAGCGCGCTCTTGCGCGACTGGGCGGCGACGACGAAGGGAACCGACAGCTTGTCGCCACGGCTGCGGTCGCGAGTCCAGTGCGTCAGCAGATAGGTCGGGAAGCTGGCATCGCAGATGATGCCGCAATGCGCGCCGCCGTCACTGAGACCCGGCACGCTCTGGGGATTGCGCAGCATCTCGTAGGTGGCGTCGAGATTGCCATCGGAATAGTTCAGGAACGGCACATAGAGCATGCCGCGGCCCTGATCCGACAGCATCGCGTCATAGGCGAGTTCTTCCGGCCGGCATCCTCTCGCACGCGCCTGGGCGCCCAGCGATTTCTCCGGCGGCTGCTCGTAATCAGGCGGATCGCCGAGCAGGTACATCTTGTCGTAGTCCGGTTTGAAGAACAGCGGGTCGTCGGTGGCGCGCGCCTGCTCGCTCAGGATCGCCGCGCGCAGCTGCGGATCGCGCATCCGGACGACGCGTTCCGCCAGCGGCAGATGCGCGATCGCCTGATAGCTCGGGTGCGTCTGCAGCGGATTGCGCGACAATTCGAGCCCGAGCAGCAGCCCGACCGGGCGCGCCGCGATCTGCGCCGTCACCGACAGGCCGCGTGCGGCGGCCGCATTGATCTCGGCGAGCGTCTGGCGCCAGCGCTGCGGCGCGCGGTCGTTCTGCGTCACCGAGAACGAGATCGGGCATTTCGTCTTGTCCGCGATCCGCAGCATCATCGGCAGGTCTTCGTGGATGGTCGAGATGTCGAGCACGAACTGCAGCACGCTGCGTCCGGCGCTGTGCATCGCACCGGCGATCGTCGCCAGCTCGTCCTCGCCGGCCTTCAAGGTCGGCGTGTAGTCGCCGGTCGAGGTGCGATGGTTGAGCGTGCGCGAGGTGGAGAAGCCGAGTGCGCCCGCCTTCACCGCATCGCGCGCCAGCGCCGCCATGGCGCTGGCGTCGTCGGCCGTCGCAGGATCGCGCCGGGCGCCACGCTCGCCCATGACATAGACGCGCAACGCGGCGTGGGGCAGTTGCGCGCCGATGTCGAGATCGAACCGACGCTGTCCGAGCCACTCCATGTAGTCCGGAAAGCTCTCCCACGCCCAGGGAATGCCGGCCTCGAGCACGGGTTCCGGAATGTCCTCGACACCTTCCATCAACTGAATCAGCCGCTGATGGTCGGCGGGCCGGCACGGCGCGAAGCCGACGCCGCAATTGCCCATGATCGCTGTCGTGACGCCGTTCTGCGAGGACGGCGAGATGTCGTGGCTCCAGGTGACCTGGCCGTCGTAATGGGTGTGGACGTCGACGAAGCCGGGCGTCACCAGTCTGCCGCGGGCCTCGATCTCCTCGCGGCCTGTCGCGCCGACCTTGCCGACCTCGACGATGCGGCCGTCCGCAATCGCGACATCCGCCTCGTAGAGATCGCCGCCGGAGCCATCAGCAACGGTTCCGCCGCGGATCACGAGATCTGGCTGCGTCATGGCGTGTCTTCCCCGGATGGTGTTGTTATGGAGGGCATCTTCGGTGAGCGGCCGACGATGTCAACATGCGGGAGGAGACGGCAGCTTTGCGTCTGAGAAGCTGGCTGGGTAGATGGAAGCCGCAGTGACGGTGCGCTCCCTCTCCCCGTTCTTACGGGGAGAGGGTTGGGGTGAGGGGCAGCCGCATCGGGAGTGTTCGCGGTGAGACCTGTACCCCCTCACCCGGATTGCATCTTTCGATGCAATCCGACCTCTCCCCGCAAGCGGGGCGAGGTGCATCGAGCATGCCGCTCGATCTGCGTTCCACGCGAGCTATTACGCCGCCTTTGCCTTCTTCGGCTCGGTGAAGAACGCGAGCACGATCGTCAGCAGCATGAACACGACCGAGGTGCCGAACACCCAGCGCGGCGCGTTCATGTCCATGATCCAGCCGAACAGCAGCGGGCTGACGACGCCGGCGAAATTGAAGCCGGTCGAGACGATGCCGAAGGCGCGGCCCGCGGCGCCCGGAGGCGCGGCGTTGCGCACCAGCATGTCGCGCGACGGCGCGATCACGCCGCTCATGAAGCCCGCGGTCAGCATGATCGCGATGAGCAGCACGGCCGGCAGGTTGATGAAGGTGATGACCAGCACCAGCACGGCATTGATCGCATAGGCGACTGCCGCCACCAGATTGTGATGGTGGATGCGGTCGGCGAGATGACCGCCAGCAAGCACGCCGACGGCGCCGGCGCCGAGGAAGGCGGTCAGCGCGATGTTGGCGGTCGAGAACGAGATGCCGTAGCCGTTCATGAACGCGACGACGCCGAAGCTGGCAATGCCGGCGTTGGACAGGCTGAGCAGCATGAAGAACACGGTCAGCAGCATCAACATCGGCGTCAGTAGGTTCGGCTGCTTCACCTTGCTGCCGTCGGCGCGGACATGATGCTGATGCTTTGGCACTTCCGGCACGTTGCCGACGAGCAGCAGCAGCGCGGCGACGGGCCCGACCAGACCCGCTGTGATCAGCGCGCCGGAGCCGCCGACGGTCGTGACCAGCGCGGCCATGACGGCCGGTGCGACCGCCCCGCCGAGATAGCCCGCAAAAGTGTGGACGCCGAAGGCGCGGCCCATCCGGCTCTCTTCCATGTGCGCCGCCAGCAGCGCGTAGTCCGAGGGATGATAGACCGCATTGGCAAGACCGAGCAGCACCGCCGAGACGACCAGGCTGGCATAGCTCAAATGGAGGCCGAGCATGGCGAGCGACAGTCCGCCGACGGTCAGGCCAAGCAGCAGGATGCGACGCGCGCCAGCGCGATCGACGAGATAGCCGACCGGCGCCTGGGTCAGGGCCGACACCACCGCGAACACCGTGAGCGGAAAGCCCAGCTCGACATAGCCGACGCCGAGCTTGTCCTTGAGGTAAGGAAACAGCATCGGCAGCACCAGCATGTGCAGATGGCTGACCCAATGCGCCAGCGAGATCAGCGCCAGCGTGCGCAGCGAGGAGGCGGCGCGGACCGGCGCGCCGGTATGTTGCGATGCGGCGAGAACGTCAGCCATGGTCGATCCGTTTGGCTCCCGGCGTCAGCGATGGACCTGAAGGGCGCGTTGCCGGCGAACCGCCGGGGCCGCCGAATAAGGGGCGCGCGACACAACGCCACACTATCGGATTGCGGTTCATTGTCCATGAACGGGGGTGCATGGCACCTGCGCGCGCTGGCCGGCATTCGCTTGATCGCGCCAAGCGATCCGCCGTGATTCCGGCGTCGTGAGTGGAGGGCACGTGGTTTCTCCAACACCGGTGTCGTCCCGGCGAACGCCGGGATCCATAACCACCGTTGTTCATGGTGAGACGAGACGCCGCTCCATTGTGCTCGGGCCGCACCAACTGAGTGTATGGGTCCCGGGTCGGCGCATCGGCCCCGCGTTGCGGAGCCGATGCTTGCCCGGGACGACGGCGGAGTTTGACGAGCTGACTACGGGAAGCCAGCCCATGGGACGTCGGCGACAGTTCGAGGGATTGATCTTCTACTGATGCACCACCGGTCCACCGGCCTTCTTCCACGCATCGAGGCCACCCTCGATATGCGCGGTGTTGGCGAGGCCCGCCTGCTGTGCGCTCTGCACCGCCATGGCGGAGCGCTCGCCATAGGCGCAGAAGAACACGATGCGGCGGCCGGTGGCGGCGGCGACCTCGCGCAGCATGCCGCCTCGCTTCA
>JBARNF010000409.1:0-5311 GCA_049802835.1 Bradyrhizobium sp. | reverse complement strand
GGCGCATCGTCGGACGACAACAGCAGCGCCATCTGCTCGGGCGTCGTCAGCAGGATGTCCGGCGGATAACGCCGCTGCCGCTGCTTGCGCGACGCCGGCGTATCGCCGGTGCGGGTCTCGACCTTGATCGGCAGCCCCATCTCGGAGATCGGCGTCTCCAGATTGCGCGCGATGTCGACCGCGAGAGCTTTCAGCGGCGAGACGTAGAGCGTGTGCAGGCCGGCCGGACGGACGACGGATCGGGCGGTCTCCCTCTGCCCCAGCTCCACCAAGGTCGGCAGGAATCCGGCGAGCGTCTTGCCGGCGCCGGTCGGGGCGATCAGCAGCGCCGAGCGCTGCGCGCGGGCCTTTTCCAACAGCGCCAGCTGATGCGCGCGCGGTGTCCAGCCGCGTGCGGCGAACCATCGGGTGAAATGGTCCGGCAGCGCGGCGCTGTCGTTGGGCGGGACTGGTGAGACGCGGTGCGGCACTGAGGGAAGGTAGGCAGTCAGTCGCGGTTCGTCGAGGCCCGGGGTCGCTACCAATGAGCGGTAGGGTGGGCAAAGCGACGCCGCAGGCGACGCGTGCCCACCATATTCGCCGAGCCATTGGTGGGCACGGCGCGCATGCGCAGCCGTGTGCGCGGATGGCGTCTTGCATGCGCCTTTGCCCACCCTACGCGGCCCTTCGTCATGGCGAGCCGTCGTTGCACCTCGCACGTCGCGGCTTGCCCGGGACGACAGCGGGGAGAGAGCGGGATCACGTTGCAAATAGTTGGTCATGGCTGCGCGTTCTCGCGGCACACTGCCCGAGGCATGCGTTCGACATGTCCCTCGCGATGAATGCAGAGGGCACAGGGAAGGCCAGGCGCCGGCTGACGCCTGCGGCCCGCCTGCGAAAAGAATGCAGGCGGCAGGTACCACAGGTGCAGCCGAAAACGCCCGGCCTTCCCTGCGCGATGGTCTTCACCCTTATACGCGATCTCCCCGGTGTCCGGCTTGATAGCCACCGTCGTCCGCGCGATGCGCAAGCATCGCAACGAACTTGGCATCAGCATCGGGATGCCAGGACCACGCGACTTCGGGTCCGCAAGCGATCGTTCGTCGGCGCCTTCGTCAAGAAGACGCTGCGACCTCTCGCGGCCATCGCCTCCCCGCCTCGCGTGTCGTGACGATCGCGCGCAACGCCCCTCCGCAGTGAGGCGGGATGGGGAGAGACAACCACTAATTCCGAAAAAACGCAAGAGATTTATTTTTTTCAGAATCAAGCCGTGGAGGGGCGCCGGCGCCTCGTCAAATTCCGCTGTCGTCCCTGCGAACGCAGGGACCCATACCGCGAAGTCTATCGGTGAGACATAACTCCTAGTCATCGTCCCAGCGAGGGCGGTGGTTATGGGTCCCTGCGTTCGCAGGGACGACAGCGGAGATTCGCGGCTTCATCTCGCCACGTCGTCATTGCGAGGAGCGCAGCGACGAAGCAATCCAGACCGTATCCGCGGAGGGACTCTGGATTGCTTCCTTCGCTCGCAATGACGATGTTGAGCCAGCGGCTCCCGCCCGCCTACTCCGTCATCGGCTTTTCCGAGATGCTCCAGTCCTTGCCGTCGAAGATCGAGATGTAGAGCGTCTTCATCGGCGTGTAGTCATCGGGCGTGTAGGCGAAGTTGACGCCGTCGAGGAAGAATGGCGAATGGAAGCCAGCCAGGGTGGTGGCGTGCTTGAGCACGTTCTCGCGCGTCAGCGTGTCGCCGCAGCGGCGCAGGATCTCGCCCATCGACACCGCCTGGCCGTAGCCGGCATAGGCGATGGTGTTGTCGGGATCGATGTTGGGCAGATATTTTGCGCGCAGTGCCTCGAAACCCTTGACGTCGGGATCGTCCTTCCACTGCGGCACGCCGGCATCCTTGGAATATCGGATGGCGACGATGTCCTTGGCGTTCTCGAGGCCCGCGGCTGACAGGATCGAGCGCCCGGTCGAGCCGGCCGACAGCAGCTGCAGCGGCTTCCAGCCGAGCTCGGCGACCTTGCGGATCGACTGCGACGAGGCCTTGCCGGTGCTGATGTTGTAGAACACATCGGCGCCCGACTTCGACAGGTTGATCAACTGAGAGTCCACCGTCGGCTCGGTGAGATCATAGGTCTGCTCCATGATCACCTGCGCCTTGCCGCCGGCGTCGGCCAGCACCTTCTTGAACGGCCCCAGGAAGTCGCGGCCGAAATCGTCGTTCTGGTAGAGGATGCCGATCTTGGCTTCCGGCTTCACGCTCAGCACGTGCTTGGCGAGAATGCGCGCCTCGGTCGGATACAGCGGCAGGCCGGCCATGGTCCATTTGTTGTTCTTCGGATCGTTCCATTTGGAAGCGCCGGTGTTGAGCAGCAGCTGCGGCACCCCTTTTGAATTGAGGTATTTGTGCACGGCGGTCTGCGGTGCGGTGCCGAGCGAGCCGTACAGCGCCAGCACCTCGTCCTGCTCGACCAGCCGGCGCGTCGCCTCGACACATTTCGGCGCGCTGTAGGCGTCGTCCATGGTCAGGAACTTGACCTTGCGGCCGTTGATGCCGCCCTGCTCGTTGAGCATCTGGAAATAGGCTTCGCCAACACGGCCGAGCACGCCGTACAGCGAACCGGGACCGGAATGCGGAATGGTCTGGCCGATCTTGATCTCGGTGTCGCTGGCGCCGGCGTCGTATTTCTTCTCGGCGGCCCAGACGTAAGGCGAGGCGATGGTCGAGGCGCCGATGGTCGCAAGCGCGGTGGCGCAGAAATCGCGCCGCGTCAGATTGTTTTTCATTTTTTGTCCCTCCCTAGATGGCCACATCTTTCTGGGATCGGGAGAGCCACGCAAGAGCCAAGTTGCGACCAACCGGCGCAGTGCAATGCGATGGTGAGACGGTCCTAGCGTCTAGACTCAAGTCTTGAGACTCAAGTCTTGCCGGCAACCACCGCCAGCCCGCGCACGGGGACCTGATCCTCGGTGCGCGGCGATGCCGGCGCGAGATGGGCCAGTTGCAATCCGGCGGCTGCGATGATGCCGCTGATATATTCCGCGCCATGGGCATAGCGCAGCCCCTTGCCCATGATCACGCCGTCGCCGTCATGGGTCTCGACGGTAAAAGTCAGGAGCCCGCCGGGCGCCAGCACACGCTGTGTCTCACGCAGCACCGGACCGAGATCGCCGACATAGACCATCGCATCCGCCGCGAGAATGAGATCTGCCGACGCGTCCGGCTGCCGCTGCAGGCCCGCCGTCATGTCGTCGACCTCGAGTTCGGCATAGAGCCCGGTCGCACGAGCCTCCGCGATCATGCCGGCCGACAGATCAATGCCGATGAACCCGTCGACGTTCTTGGCGAACGCCACCGCACCCAGGCCGGTGCCGCAGCCGAGATCGATCGCGCGCTTGAAATAGGCCGGCTTCCTCTCCGCGGCGCGCACCGCGATCACCGCCTTGAACAGGATCGTCGGCGCGCGGTAGTTGAGCCGTTCGATCAGCTCGGCCTCGAAGCGCGGCGCGTATTGATCGAACAGCGACTGCACATAGGCCCTGGGCATGTCGGTCAGCGGCGCGGCGCCGAGCTGCATCAGCCGGACAAGCGCGCCGTGGCGGTCATCAGGATCGGCGGCAACAGCGCTTTGGAAGGCGGCTATCGCTTGCTCCGTCTCGCCGAGCTCGACGCGGATCTTGCCGAGTTCGAACCAGGCCGAGGCAAACCGGGGCGCGACCTCGATGGCCTGCTCCAACACCTCAGCCGCGGCGGCCGGATCGCCCTTCAAATGCAGGTCGCGGGCAAACTCGTAGCGGCGGTCGGCGATCAGATCGCCGGAGGACAGGAACAGGCGGCCGGGCATTGTGGAACCATCGTCGTCATTGCCGGGCTGTCATTCCAGGAGATGGATGCGCGGGTCAAGCCCGCGCATGTCGGACTGGGACCAGGGCAGACTGAAAATTCGTCTGATGAGACCTATATGACCGGCATGCGCCCGCAAGACATCCTGCTGCCCATTCCCTCCGGCCTGTGCTGCAAGGCCGGCGGCTTCCACATCGATCCCGTGCGTCCGGTCGAGCGGGCACTGATCACGCATGGCCATTCCGACCATGCCCGCGCCGGCCACGGCGCCGTGCTGGCGACGCAGGAAACGCTCGATATCATGCGGCTGCGCTATGGCGAGAATTTTGCCGGCGCGACGCAGGCGATCCGCTATGGCGAACAGGTCCGGCTCGGCGAGGTCACGGTCAGCTTTCACCCTGCCGGCCATGTGCTCGGCTCGGCGCAGATCAAGGTGTCATCAGGCGGCACCTGCATCGTCGCCTCCGGCGACTACAAGGATGCGCGCGATCCGACCTGCGCGCCGTTCGAGCTGGTGCAATGCGACGTGTTCATCACCGAGGCGACGTTCGGGCTGCCGGTGTTCCGGCATGGCGACGCGGCTGCGGAGGTGAAGAAGCTGCTGGCATCGGTGGCGCTGTTTCCGGAGCGTGCGCATCTGGTCGGCGCGTACTCCCTGGGCAAGGCGCAGCGGGTGATCGCCCTGATCCGCGAGGCCGGCTATGACCCGCCGATCTACCTGCATGGCGCGATGGACAAGATCACGCGCTACTACCAGGACAAGGGTATCGCGCTGGGCGAGCTGCGCCCCGTGAAGGGCGTCAAGAAGGCCGAGCTCGCCGGCACCATCACGCTGGCGCCGCCGAGCGCGACCTCCGATCTGTGGACGCGCCGCTTCCCCGATCCCGTCACCGCGTACGCCTCGGGCTGGATGCGGGTGCGCGCCCGCGCGCGCCAACGGGGCGTCGAGCTGCCGCTGGTGATTTCGGATCATGCCGATTGGGATGGGCTGACCGCGACCATCGCGGCGACCGGCGCCGGCGAAGTGTGGGTCACCCACGGCCAGGAGGATGCGCTGGTGCATTGGTGCCAGAGCAAGGGGCTCGCCGCACGGCCGCTCGATCTCGTCGGCTATGGCGACGAGGAGGAGAGCGAGGTGGTGGCGACGGAGGACGCGGAGGCATGAACCGCTTCGCCGAGCTGCTCGACCGGCTGGCCTACGAGCCCGGCCGCAACAACAAGCTGCGGCTGCTGACCGCATATTTCCGCGAGGTCGAGGACCCCGATCGCGGCTACGCGCTGGGCGCCCTGACCGGGGCACTGTCGTTCAAGCATGCCAAGCCGGCGCTGATCCGCGAGCTGATCGCCGCGCGCACCGATCCGGTGCTGTTCGCGCTGTCGTATGACTACGTCGGCGATCTCTCCGAGACCGTCGCGCTGATGTGGCCCAAGGCCCATCCACAAGCGCTGTCTGCCCCCTCCCCCACTTGCGGGGGAGGGTTGGGG
>JBARNF010000408.1:0-4526 GCA_049802835.1 Bradyrhizobium sp. | reverse complement strand
CCGCAGGTATCAACGCAAACAGCCGATCAGAGTAGGTGCTTCTTGGATCTATGTCACGAATAGACATCATTCCCCCCAGGGGGCGTGATTTCTGGAAACCGACTCAACGAACCTCGCTTCGATCCTATCTCGTACTCCCGGACGTCGAGGCCTCTTACGAGACACTATCGCGCCTGTACAAAGATCTCGCCATTGACGGGTGGATTCTCGGTATCTTCCCTGTTCACACTGCTGTCATCGGCCCGTTCGGCAAACCATTTCACCCTGGCAAACCCGGAGCCGTCGATTTCCACGGTCGCCGGCTTTTGTCTATCGGTCGCGTTCAGCCGCTTCCTGTTCCAGCCTCCCACGACCGGGCTTCCTGCCGCGTTCATATCGCGAAGCGTTACGAAATCGTCGTAGTTGTCGCTATTGGTGACAAAAATCTGGCCTGTCGCCATTCTCATTCTCCGAGTTTGAAAAGGAAAAGATTTTGACTGCCCTCGTCGAATCATTTCGCGAAGACCGGTGAATAGACTTCTATGATCTGGGCGGAAGAGTCAGAGGGCTTCGAGTCGCCGAAGACCTGCAGCGGATCAACCTCTTCGAGGCTTTTCTCGGCAGGGAAGAACGCTTTCCAGGGATCACTCTTCCATGCCGCGATCTGCGCGTCATCGACCGACGGTTTGCCGGCTCGCACCGTCAAGATGCGGCCGACCAATTTCGAGCCGTCGTCGGGCGTTCGGGGTTGGCCGCGGTCGAACCATGTCAGCAGAACGGCCTTCCTGGCGGTGTCGTAGCCGGCCGCCGAATGATACAGACCCACATACGCCTCTTCATCGGTGCCCGCGAAACTGGCGACTCGCCTGGTCAGCAGCAGCAGGTTGAACAGGCCCTGATCGTCCTTGCCGCGCTTCGTCTTCAGGGTATCGGTCGCGAGCCAGGCGAATTCCTGCTCCCCCTTGGCAGACAGGAGGACTTGCTGCTTCGAGCCGGGATCGACCGACAATTTCAGGCTCTGCAAATCAACCTTGGCGGAACGCGCAATCGTCTGCATGTTCGGAAGAAACTGGGTCCATCGCCCTTCGGTCGCCTCAGAGACCTGCAGAATAGTCGTGGTTCTGAGCTCGCCGACTTTCGCCTGGCTCGGCGGATCGGTCTCGAACTTGATCTCAAGCTCTGCCTTTGTGGCGTCCTTGTTCTCGGCAAATTTTGGATCGTTGAACCACTGCGTCTGCCAGACAACTTCCCAGTTCCGGTTCTTCGGTTTCACGAGCAAGAGTATCTCGTACCACACGTATTGCTCAGGCCCGGTGGGCACGCGTGAAACCCGGCGCACTGCGACGACGCGTAGATCGAATATTGCCTCGCTGATCGCGAAACTGTCCTTATGAAGCGTGAGGTCCTCGACCTCGACGTTCCAGACGGCACCGTTACGGCTGGCCTTGACCTGCACGGCCGCGTCTGCCTTGGGGGCCCCCTCCCACGACAGCTTGCCCGTCGTGTGGAAAGTGAGTGAGGCCGGTGATCCGGTCGCTTCGATCGTATCAAGCGTGGCACCGATCTGGGCGGTGCTCGATTTGATCGACGGCCCTGCGGTCCTGCTCCGGTAGTCACGGGTTGCTTCGGCAAGGACCAAGCGACGAAATGCAAGCTTTCCCATCCACCATCCGGCAGGATCCTGCTCGGCGAGATCCGGCGCCCGCACGATAAAGGAACTGTTGAGGAAAAGGCCGGTGGCCGTCCCGGTGTCAAACGAATGCCCGAGCGGACCGACGACCGCGAGAGGAACGGCGGTTCGCAACTCCTTGATGTTCGTCGGCGTCGTTTTCAGCTTTTGCCCCAAGCCATAGGTCCGGACCAGCGGGTCAGGTCCCATCTCCGCTGCGGCAGCTGGGGTTGGGGGATCGCTGCCGACCACGAGCTTCTTGCGATACGCGTTCTCGACTCCGGCCAGCATCCAGTCCGCCAGACCGGCATGTTCAAACCAGGCGCCATCGACGACGACGAGTACCCCTGAGACCGGCGACAGATCGCCATCCTGCAGCGCGCGTGTGAGCGGGATCAGGGCCCGGATGCCGGGCTTCGGAATCGAATCGGGTATCGCAGCCGGCCGCGCGATGCGGAACCAGGGCGTTTGCCATTTGCCGCTCGTGCTCTTCCACTTCGCCGGAGTGGACCACTTCACCGCAGTGGACTCGACCTGACGGGCGGCCCTGTAAGCGGCCGCGTAACGATTCAATCCAACGACGCTGAACCGCATGTATCGCACGACTTCGGTTCGGCTCGGCGAGCGCAGCGCCATCCTGATCGAAATCGGCGCACTCGCCGGCGGGGTCGCGCCGACATCGGTCTGCTCGCTGACAGGCAGGAGCACAGGCTCGTCATCAAGCGTCTCGTCGAGGCGCTCTGCGAAACCTTCCATGTCCCAGAGCAGCGCGTGCTCGGCCGGCGATGGTGGCGGTGCGTTGAGCGGGTCGGCCGGATCCTGCGCCGGAAAGACGTTGAGGTCCGCGATCTTGCCAAACGGAAATGGAGATAGCGGGCGGCCTGTCCATCGCCACGCCTGCGAGCCGACCGTAACGCTGCCGATCGCATCGGCAGCCGCCGAGGGCTTGCGCTTGAACTGGAGACGGATGTCGCCCGAACGTTCGTCGGGCGCATCCGGCACGTCGCCGACAATATTGCCGCTGACTGCCGCGCCCAGATCGACGTCGGAGGGAATCGCCAACGAAGCTCCCTCTGCCGCGAACGCATGCGTCGAGAACAGGCGATACTTGACGCCGCCGCTCCCGGTCACCACCGCGGTGTCGGCACCGGCGCCGATCGACACATCGCGAACGCTGGCGTCGAAACGCCGCTTTCCGGCCGGCGCGACCTGCTCCGCGAAATATGCGTCTTCGATGCCGGCGAACAGCCGTACGATCACGACATCGCCGGGCGCGCTCCACACCGTCCTGGTCGCCTTGTCGAACAGCGGCTTGCTGCGGTCCTTGCTGAGCTTGCAGGTGATGTCGATCGGCAGCCGGCCCGCGGCGAACGCTTTCTTCGGGTCCATGCCCGGCTGCCACTTCCAGGTCCAGTCGAACAGCTCGGGCTTGTGGCTGGCCACAGCATCGGCCGAGAGCGCGCCGTCGCGCCGCACGCGGGTCACCGAAATCGCCAGGGCGCCAACAGCCGGATCCTGCAAGTCGAGCAACGGCCTCAGGGCCTCGATCTCGCCACGCAACTGCGATTCTTTGGCACTATTGCGCTTGGCAATCGCGTCTTGCAGCGCGACCTCGAGCTCGTGCAGCACAGCTGTCTGTTCGAACTGAAAACTGCGCAGCTTTTTGCGGAATGTCCTGAGTTTGTCCCGGTCGCTATTGGACAGCGTGGCTTCATCGAAAGCGATCCAGCGGTCGAAGTCCTCGAGTGCCGTCAGGGGCGCTGCGACCTGCAGCTTCAGTTCACTGCAATCGACGTGTTCCGGGTTGACGACAAGCGCATCGCCGTTGGCGTCGGAAAGCAGCAACGCCGTCTTCATCTTCAGTGGGCGGACGGCTCCGCGCGCCGCCCAGGGTTCGACCGCCTGTGGCGGAACCAGTATCTCGTCGGCGACAAGCTTGACGTCGCGGGGCGCGACCATTGGATGAAAAAGCTTGCCGGCCCGTTGCACCGGCGCAAAGAACGGTGCGACCCGAAGCGAGCCGATGCCGGTTCGCCGGACATAGGAAAAGCGGCGCACCACATCACTGTTGGCGGGGAACAAATCATCCTTCAGCTTCGCCGGATCCAGCATTCCCGGAAAATCGTCCCGTCGAATGTTGATCGGCAGGGCGCTCTGGTTCGAGATTCCGAAGGGGGCGATTTCATACGTGGCGCCGTAAGCCAGAAACGGCAACAACGTCTCGGCCGGCGGATTCTGCAGCACTGTCGGCTGAACAAGACGGGTCATGCGCGGATGTGGTTTGTCTTCCGGCTGCGGCTTCGTTTCGACATCGGCCTGGCTATCGCCGACAACGGGCCGGTTGTCGTAAGTCACGATCGCCTGCGGCATGGCGCTCGTATAGGACACCGGCAAGGCGCCCATCACCGAGGGCGACGCAGTGACGAACGTCACGGGCGTCGGCGTGCCGCTGTCGGGATCGAGTTCGGCGAACGATGCAGTGAGACAACGCCAGGCATCGAGCGGCCTGCTCCGCCGCAT
The DNA here is from genome assembly GCA_049802835.1 of Bradyrhizobium sp. Lineage (GTDB taxonomy): Bacteria > Pseudomonadota > Alphaproteobacteria > Rhizobiales > Xanthobacteraceae > Bradyrhizobium. The sequence goes on along the minus strand of JBARNF010000408.1, from coordinate 358 downwards.
CAGCAGACCGAAGCCGGCGAGATTCTCGTTGAAGTCGACGCCGGCGCCGACGACCAGCCGGTCGATCTGCAGCATGACGCCGTGCGCGTCAGCTGCCAGGTCCCCCTTCAGAAGTGTGTCGGTGCCTTCCCTCTCTGGTTCCTTGAACCAGCGGCTGATAAGTTTTTTGGTAGTTGGATCAACTTCCAGAATGCGTGTTCTGGCAGCCCCATCAACTGCCTTGGCCAGCTTTTTTCGCGCTACCGCGGGCAGCCGCCCCATCCGGCCGTGAAGGTTCTGATAGTCCTTCTCAAGGGATGGCAGAGCGTCGCCAACCTCGCAGGCCGTGCCGTGCAGATAACCGGTGATCGCCTCCCGG
>JBARNF010000407.1:0-11840 GCA_049802835.1 Bradyrhizobium sp. | reverse complement strand
CTCCTGGCCGCGCTGCCAGCAGACTCTGACGCGGCGGGCGAGGCTCGCGACCTCCTGCATCAGCTCGCTGCGCACCGGCACCGCCATTTCGGCCGCAGCCGTAGGCGTCGGCGCGCGCTTGTCGGCGGCGAAATCAATCAAGGTCACGTCGGTCTCATGGCCGACCGCCGAGATCAGCGGGATCAGGCTCTCGGCTGCGGCGCGGACCACGATCTCCTCGTTGAACGACCAGAGATCCTCCAGCGAGCCGCCGCCACGCGCGACGATCAGCACGTCCGGCCGCGGAACGGGGCCGTCCTCCGGCAAATCATTGAAGCCGCGGATCGCTGCCGCGACCTGCTCGGCCGAGCCTTCGCCCTGCACCTTGACCGGCCACACCAGCACGTGGCGCGGGAAGCGGTCCTCCAGCCGGTGCAGGATGTCGCGGATGACGGCGCCGGTCGGCGAGGTGACGACGCCGATCACCTCCGGCAGCCAGGGCAGCAACTGCTTGCGTGCCGGATCGAACAGGCCTTCGGCCCCGAGCTTCTTCTTGCGTTCCTCCATCAGCGCCATCAGCGCGCCGATGCCGGCCGGCTCCAGCGCCTCGATGACGATCTGGTATTTCGAGGAGTTCGGATAGGTCGTGAGCTTGCCGGTCGCAATGACCTCGAGCCCTTCCTGGGGCTTGAAGCGCATGCGGCCGTGCACGCCCTTCCAGATGACGGCCTCGATCTTGGCGTTCTCGTCCTTGAGCGCGAAATAGCAGTGTCCCGAGGAATGCGGGCCACGGAAGCCGGTGATCTCGCCGCGCACCCGGACATGGCCGAACTGGTCCTCGACCGTGCGCTTCAGCGCGGAGGACAGCTCGGAGACGGTGAATTCGGGCGCGTTGGGCAGGGCTTCCGCAGGCGGCATCGCTGGCTGATTCGGGGTTGGGAGCAACCGCCAAGGTAGGGGCTTTCGGTCCCGACCGCCAATCCAGCCATTGTCTTTTCGATAGCTCTGTAATACAGAGTACTCTGAAAATTTCGGAACTCGGAGGAAGACCATGTGGAAGGGCGCTAAAATCCTGCTTCGGCTCATGGCCTGGGCGCTCGGTCTCGCTGGTGCGTTCGGACTCATTCTGGTTGCAATGATCGCAACGCCGCTGGTGCGCCCGCCCGAGCTGAAATCGATCTCGGACACCGTCGGCCGGGTCGATCGCAGCACCATGCCGGCGCTGCAGCGCTTCAGCGCCCGCGACGGCACCGAGCTGGCCTATCGCCACTACCCCGCGCGGGCGACCGCGGTCGGCAAGGTCGCGATCGTGGTGCATGGGTCGTCGGGCTCCAGCGTGGCCGTGCATGCCCTGGCCGACGCGCTGGCGGCCCGCGGCGTCGAAACCTTCGCGCCCGACATTCGCGGCCATGGCGGCTCCGGCAACCGCGGCGACATCGGCTATCTCGGCCAGCTCGAGGACGATCTCGCCGATCTCGTCGCCGAGGTCAGGAAATCAGCTCCGGCCCAGCCGATCGTGCTGCTCGGCCATTCGGCCGGCGGCGGCTTCGCATTGCGGGCCGCGGCTTCGCCAGTCCAGGACCTGTTTGTGCGTACCGTGCTGCTGTCGCCCTACCTCGGCTACGACGCACCGACCAATCGGGAGAATTCCGGCGGATGGGCCAGCGCCGACATTCCGCGCATCCTCGCGCTCGGCTTGCTCGATCGCCTTGGCCTGCCGTGCTGCGAGGCGCTGCCGGCGCTGGCTTTTGCGGTCCGGCCGAATTCGGAAAAGTTCCTGGCTCCGACCTACAGCTACCGGCTGCTGCGGAATTTCGCGACGCGGAGCTACAAGGCCGATCTGACCGCGGCCAAACATCCGCTCAGCTTGATCGCGGGCGCCGACGACGAGCTGATGCTCGCCGACAAATATGCCGATGCCGTGCACGCAGTTGCGCCGAATGTTGACGTGACGCTGATCGCGGGTGTCAATCACATGGAGATCGTCTCGGCACCGCAGGCGGTCGCCGCCATCGCCGAGGACGTGGCCACGCGTTGAGGTTCAAGCCTATGATCGACAGCCTGGAAGCCGCACGTGCGCTTGATGACATCGAGGACGTGACGAAGCGCGTGCGCCAGTCGCAGATCTACCGGCTGTCCAGCCTGCTGATGATGCTCTGGGGTGCGCTGGTGTTCGCCGGCAATCTCGTGACCTACCTGACGCCGTCCTACGCGGACACGGCGTGGCCGTCGGTCTATGTCATCGGTCTGGCCGGGTCGGTCTTGTTGGGGGCGGCGGAGAAGGCGCGTTCGGGGAGGCGCAGCTTCGATCTGAGGGCGCTGCTCGCCTTCGTCATGTTCTTCGCCTTCGGCTTTTTCGTCCAAGCGATCGGCCATTTCGGGCCGCGTGAGATGGGCGCGTTCTGGCCGATCTATTTCATGCTGGTCTACGGACTCGCCGGCTTGTGGTTCGGCCTGGCTTTCACGGTGTTTGGCCTGTGCGTCACCGCGCTGACGCTGATCGGCTATCTCTTCATTGGTGCAGCATTCCCGCTATGGATGGCTTTCGTGAACGGCGGCGGCCTGATCCTCGGCGGCCTGTGGATGCGGCGGAGCTGACGCGTTGGCGGAGCTCGACGAGATCATCCATCAGCCGTTGCGGCTGAAGATCATGGCGGCCCTGAATGCCTTGCCCGCGGGCGGCGGGCTCGAATTCGTCCGGCTGAAGAAACTGACGGGGGCGACCGACGGCAATCTCGGCGCCCATATCGACACCTTGGCGCGCGCCGGCTATGTCGCGGTCGACAAGGCCTTCGTCGGCAAGAAGCCGCAGACCACGGTGACGGCCACCGTGCCGGGGCGCGCCGCCTTTGCCCGCCATGTCGCGAGCCTGCAGGAAATCATCGCCGGGGCCGCCGCAACGCCGCCCAACCCATGATTTGACTCCGTTGCGAGGGCCGGGCAATTGGGGCGTCCAATCGACTCTCATCCCCTGCGACGGCGTTAGATATGCACATTCTGCTCATTGGCTCCGGCGGCCGCGAACACGCTCTCGCCTGGAAGATTGCCGGCTCTCCGCTGCTGACCAAGCTCTGGTGCGCGCCCGGCAATGCGGGGATCGCCAAGGAGGCCGAATGTGTCGCGCTCGACGTGACCGATCATGCGGCGGTGATCGAATTCTGCCAGGCCAACAAGGTCGACCTGGTGGTGGTCGGCCCGGAGACGCCGCTCGCTGCCGGCATCGTCGACGATCTCGAGACGGCCGGCATCAAGGCGTTCGGACCAAGCAAGCTCGCGGCGCAGCTCGAAGGCTCCAAGGGCTTCACCAAGGATCTCTGCAGCGAATACGGCATTCCGACCGGCGCCTATGGCCGGTTCGACAACGCGCCCGAGGCGCTGGCCTATGTCCGCGACCAGGGCGCGCCGATCGTCGTCAAGGCGGACGGACTGGCCGCGGGCAAGGGCGTGGTCGTTGCCAAGACGCTTGCCGAGGCCGAGGACGCCGTCAGAATGATGTTCGACGGCGGCTTCGGCGTGGCCGGCGCGGAGGTCGTCATCGAGGAATATCTCGAAGGCCGCGAGGTCTCGTTCTTTGCGTTGTGCGATGGTGAAACCGCAATCCCGCTGGCGTCGGCGCAGGACCACAAGCGGGTGTTCGATCACGATCAGGGACCCAACACGGGCGGCATGGGCGCGTATTCGCCGACGCCGTTCGTGACGCAGGAGATTCATGACAAGATCATGAACCGGATCATCCTGCCCACGATCGCCGGGATGAATGCGCGCGGCACACCGTTCAAGGGGGTCCTTTACGCCGGCCTGATGCTGACGGCGCAGGGCCCGAAACTGTTCGAATACAACGTGCGCTTCGGCGATCCGGAATGCCAGGTGCTGATGTTGCGCATGATGTCCGACCTGGTGCCCGCCATTCTGGCCGCCTGCGACGGGCAATTGAAGAATTTCGACCTGCGCTGGTTTCCGGATTCGGCGGTCACCGTGGTCATGGCTGCAAAGGGCTATCCCGGCGACTACGACAAGGGCAGCGTCATCGAGGGGCTCGATGACGCCGCCAAGATCGATGGCGCGGAAATCTTCCACGCCGGCACGGTGGCGAAAGACGGGAAGATCATCGCCAATGGCGGCCGCGTGCTCAATGTCTGCGCCTCTGGAAAGACCGTCACCGAGGCGCAGGCCCGGGCCTATCAGGCCGTCGATCGCATCATTTGGGCCGACGGCTTCTGCCGCCGCGACATTGCCTGGCAGGCGCTCGCACAGGAGCGCGGCGACGGCTGAGGCACGGCGTACCTGCCTGACCGTCGATGGGCGTGGCGGTTTCAACGCCGGTGCGGTTGTGATCTGCCCTCTCCAGGCTATGTTTCCCGCGAAAATTGTGGCAGTTCCGTAGGGTCATGCCTTGATGGGATGAATCAGTTCCGCCGTGGAACGGAGGGGCCATGGAATGCGCGCGGTGCGGCAAGCAGAATCTGCCGGGGCGAGCCTCGTGCGAGGTCTGCGGAGAGCCGCTCGGCCTCAAATGTGAGGCGTGCAACCATACGAACGGCCTGTCGAATCGCTTCTGCGGCCAATGTGGCTCGCCGCTGCCGGGGCGGCTGGCTCCGCCCGATCAGACCGCCCAGCGCGTGCTGCGGAACCTGAGCAGCAAGGGCGGAGAGCGCAAGCGCCTCACCATCCTGTTCGCGGACATTCGTGATTCGACCCAGCTGATCGACAGCCTCGGCGATCCCGAGCTTGCGATGCAGCGGCTCGATCCGGTGCTCAATCTCATGAAGGAGGCCGTTCACCGCTACGACGGCGTCGTCAACAAGACGCAGGGCGACGGCGTCATGGCCCTGTTCGGCGCGCCGGTGCCGCATGAGGACCACGCTGTGCGTGGCTGTCTCGGCGCTCTCGCCATGCAGGAATCGATCACTCGTTTGGCTGATCCGCATCTGCAGGTCCGCGTCGGGCTGCATACCGGCGAGGTGATCGTCCAGGTCGTCGAAAACAGCATGTACCAGACCTACGACGCCGCCGGCGCCAACGTCCATCTGGCCAATCGGCTCGAGCACATGGCCGAGCCGGGGACGATCCTGATCACCAAGGAGACCTACACCGGCGCGCGGCAATTCGTCGAAGCCGAGCCGCTCGGCACCCATATCGTCCGCGGAATAGCCGCGCCGGTTGCCATCTACAGGCTGGTCGGCCGCCTCAGTGCACCGGCGAGCGACGTCTTCCGCAGCGGGCAGCGCCTGTTGCCGCTCATCGGGCGCAATGCTCAGCTCAAGGTGCTCGAACGGGAGCTCGACGACGTATTGGCAGCAAGGGGCGCCGTCGTCGGAATCGTCGGCGATGCCGGCATCGGCAAGAGCCGGCTCTGCTTCGAGTTCGCCGAGAGCTGTCGCCGCCAGGGCATCCGCGTCCACGAGGCCCGCGTGCTGGCGCATGGCCGCGCCACGCCGTTCCAGCCGGTGCTCGAGTTGTTGCGCGACTTCTTCGGCATCCGGGCCAAGGAGTCGGTCGAGATGTCGCGGCAGCGCGTGGTCGAGAAGCTCGAGGCGATCGGCGCTCCCGACACGGCGCTGGTCCTGCTGCTGGACTTCATGAGCCTGGCCGATCCGACCCGTCCCGCGCTCCGGCTCGATCCCGGCGTGTTCAAGACGCGCCTCTTGAACGTGTTCAAGACGCTGTTCCGCTCGGCGCCGGCGGACGGCGCCACGGTGATCATGATCGAGGACCTGCATTGGATCGACGAGGCGAGCGAGGAGTTCGTCGAGGCGCTCGCGGAGGCCACGATCGGCACCAAGACGCTGCTGGTCGTGAACTACAGGCCCGGTTTCGCCGCGTCCTTCATGCAGCGGGCCCCATTCCACGAGCTGCACATCGTTCCGCTCGCATCCAGCGAGGCGCGCGAGCTGCTGCGCGGCGTGTTCGGCGACGATCCGTCGCTCGAGGCGCTGGCCAGCGACATCGTTGCGCGCGCGCAGGGCAATCCGTTCTTTCTCGAGGAACTGGCCAGCGCGGTTTCCGAGAGCGGCGGTTTCGAGGGTGAGCGAGGCGCCTATCGGCTCAAAGGCGGCATCGGGACCATCCCGCTGCCGCCGACGGTTCATGCCGTCGTCGCTGCACGCATCGACCGGCTGAGCGAGACCGCCAAGAACGTGCTGGAGACGGCGGCCGTGATCGGCCGTTCGGTGGCGCTCGCCGTGCTCAGGCCGGTGACCGGTCTCGCCGATGCGGAGCTGTTCGACGCGCTCGCCCAGCTGAGGCAGGCCGATCTTCTCTACGACCTGCCGCCGTTCGACATGGGCGTGCTGGCGTTCCGGCATCCGCTGATCCAGGAGGTGGCGTATGCGATGCAGCTGCGCTCACGCCTGGTCACCGTCCACGTTGCCGTGGCGAAGGCCATCGAGGCGCTCGACTGGGGCGGCCAGGACGAGTTTGCAGCCCTGATCGCCTCGCATTACGAGTTCGCCGGCCAGACCATGCAGGCCGTCGAGCATCTGCAGCGCGCGGCGCGGTGGATCGGCCGTACGAACACCGCCGAGGCGCTGCGGCTGTGGCGGAAGAACCGCGCTATGCTGCAGACGCTGCCGGGGTCGGAGCACGTCGAACGACTGCGTTCGCTCGCCAGCGCCCAGATTCTCAACTTCGGATGGCGCGAGGGCATCTCCGCCGAGGAGGTCAAGCCATTCGCGGAAGAGGCGCTACGTTATGCACGTTCCTCGGACAAGATGCATGAGCCGCTCGTGCTCGGCGCTTACGGGCGGGTCCTGGCCTCGACTGGAGCGGTCGACGACTACGTCAATCTGGTGCAGAACGCGGTCAAGCTGACCTCGGAGGAGGGGGATGTCGGCCGCTACGCGACCGTCAACGCTATGCTGGCGCAAGCCTATTTCATGTCGGGGCGGGTTCGGGAGGCACTTTCGGCCGCCGAGACGGCGCAGGAGGCCATCGCGCGGCAAAGCGGCTTCGACAGTGATGTGACGCTGGGCCTTAACCCCAATCAGATCATGGGCTTCGATGTCGAATACTGGATCAGATGTTTGAAGGCCCGGATGTTGGTGCAACTCGGCCGCTTCGATGACGCCGAGCAGGAACTGACTGGATTATTAAGCAATGTCGACCAGCAGGTCGCACCCATCGTGCGCTTCATTCCACATTTCGCATCGGTCGAACTCGGCTGGGCCACCCATCGCGCCGCGATTGTGCAGGAACACTCCGCCAGAGTGAGCGAGATCGCCGAGCAATCAGGTACGCCCTACATCCGGGTTGCGGCGCTCTGGTGCAATAGCCTCGCATGTGCCGCAACGGGTGATCTCGTCACGGCTGCCCAAGACCTGCATGATGCGATTGAAGAGGCGCGCCGAACCAGGTCGGTCCTCGAAGCCGAGGCACGGATGCTGGCGGAATACGCTGGTCTTCTCCGTCAGGCGGGCCGGTTCGAGCTTGCGCTCGACGTAGCGGACGAGGCGATTGCCGTGGGACGACGGCGGACCGATCGGATAGGGGAGCTTCATTCGCGGTTGCTGCGATGTTTGCTCCGGGCTTCGCAGTCCGACTTGCGCAATGACGCCGAAGCTCTCGGGGGGATTCACGATGTGGAGCGTCTGCTCGAGGTGTCCGGCGCTGAGATCTACAGACCGATGTTGATAGCTTGCCGATCCTCCCTTGAAGGTACTAGCTGACCTGTGCACTATGCCCCCCTTTTTATAATCTATTAGGGACTTTGAGCACATGGGCTTGATGATCAAGGACAGTACGACGCTGGATATTCTCGTCCAGTTGAACAGGCGCTTCGAAGCCGAGGCGTTACCGGAAATGGTTGAGCTGCAGCGTGAGTTCGGAGTTTTCTCGCTCCAGCATGGTCTGCAGCAAGCCTTCGCTTTGCTGGGTATCGTGCCGCAGGATTGGACAGAGCGTCGCCGCTGGTATCGGTTCCTGGAACACCTCAGGACGTATCCTTCGGACCTCGATGGCGTCAACGGTCATGACCGTGTCATTCGGGCGTTCAAGGACGATCTGGAATCCGAGAAGCCGTTGCCAGTTTCGATCGCCTGTCATTCGGCTTCTGAAGATCCGCGGGTGACGGTTACACAGGGACGTCCTGTCGTGTTCTCGCTGGAGACGCACGTCATCGTTTCGATCCCGACGATACCCGGTCGCGAGGCCCGCCAGCAGGCGGCTGAGTCTGCCCGGGCGAGGCGCGTGCAGAAGCGCGGCAAGAAGTGAGCAAGCCCGCGGGCAGCGTCATCGAGCGGAGAAGTCCTCCGCTCGAGACCATCTGTTTCCAATGTCGATGCCGATTACACCTCGCGGGTCGTGCGCGAGGGCTCGACTCGATTGGTGGAGCCGGCGACGGAGTGGCTCCGGTTCGTTCAGTTGCTGAAGCTGAGTAGTTTTTCGGCGGCGTTCAGCTGCGTCTGTCTCGGACTTCGCTTTCCAAGATCTTTATTGATGGCAAAGAAAAGATGGTGCACCATGATACCTGCAACTTTAGCGCTACAGGGAGGTGGATGTCATGGGAGTGATGATGAAGGACAGCACGACGCTCGACGTCATCGTGCAGTCCAACAAGCGTTTCGAAGCTGAGGCGGTGCCGGAGATGGCCGAACTGCAGCGCGAGTTCAGGGTCTTTTCCCCTGAGCATGACCTGCAGCGTTCGTTCACGTTGCTCGGCATCCTTCCTGCCGATTGGAACGAGCGCCGCCGCTGGTACAGGTTCTTGGATCATCTCAAGACCTATCCCTCCGATCGCGACGGCGTGAATGGTCACGACCGAGTCGTTCAGGCCTTCAAGGACGATCTGGAATCGAACGAGCCGTTGCCCATCTCGATCGTCTGTCATTCGGCCGCCGAGGATCCGCGCGTCGTCGTATCCCGCGGACGGCCCGTCGTTTTCTCGTCCGAAGCGCACGTGATCGTCTCCATCCCGACCACACCAGGCCGGGTGATGCGACAGCAGATTGCCAAGACGGTTCGGGAGCGGCGCGCTCTGGAGCTGAGCAGGCAGTGAGCGTTGCTGCCGGCACTCGCGTTGCGTCGGACGTTCCGATCCTCGGTGCGATCCAGGCGGACGTCGATGCCTACTACACCTCGCGGGTCGTGCGTCACGGCGCGACGCCGCGGGGTGTCGATTGGTCGTGCGAGGCGACGCAGGGCCTTCGCTTCGTGCAGCTGCTCAAGCTGTGCGACTTCTCGGCACCGTTCAGCCTGAATGACGTCGGCTGCGGCTATGGCGCGCTGGTGCCGTTTCTGGCCGCGCGCTTTCCATCGTGCGAGATCGATTATCTCGGGATCGACCTGTCCCGGGCCATGATCGGCCGCGCGCGTCGACGCTTTTTCGGTCCGCAGCGACGCTTCGTCATTGCGGCGGAGTGTCCGCGAACCGCGGATTATTCCGTCGCCTCGGGCGTCATGAACGTCAATGTCGGCTATCCGCGCCCGGCCTGGGAGGATTTCGTCAAGGCGATGTTGCAGCGCATGTTCGCGACTAGCCGGCGCGGCTTTAGCGTCAATTTCATGCAGAGCGGCGACACGGAGCCGGACGGTGATCCGGCTGCGACACGGCTGTATCGGACCACGCCAGACGTCTGGGCCGCCTATTGCAAACGCGAATTTGCGGCGGCGGTTGATGTCATCGGCAACTACGGCATGAAGGAGTTCACGCTCCTGGTGCGCCGCAGCCCCGATGCGGCACAGTCGCAGGCGCGTCCGCCGCGCTGATGCCCACGCCTCGATCGCCATCGACGAAGATCGATCGATACGAGGCCGCCATCGAGCGCGCGGTCGACGTGCTGATCTCTTCCAAAGGGCATGCCAGCCGCTCCCGGTTGGAGCGAGCCTGTGCGCTGTTGCGCAGGCGATCGCCGGTGCACCGGGTCGAGCGCCCGGGCGTGCGTCCGTTCTGGGCCATCGCGCGCTACGCCGACATCGTTTCGATCGAGACGCGCCACAGGGAGTTTGCAGCGGGGCCACGGACGTATCTCGCCAGCGAGACCTCCGAGGCCGTGCTGCAGCGTGTCACCGGCAAGCCGCAACTCGTGCGCAGCCTGACCGAGATGGATCCGCCGGACCACGGTGTCTATCGTGCCCTCATCCAGGGTACCTTTGCGCCGCCGGCCTTGCGCGAGACGGAGCTGTGGCTGGCGCAATGGGCGGCCGAAATGATCGACCGGGTTGCCTCGCGCGCGCGCGGCTTCGATTTCGCTGTCGACGTGGCGGTGCCCTTCACCTTCCGCGTCATCGGCCGCATGCTGGGCACGCCTGAGGCCGACGATGCACGGCTGGCACGGCTCGCCCAGGCCTTCGTCGGCGCCGAGGATCCGCAGCGGCGCCTCGCCGAGTCGCCCGGCGACACGATGCGCATGGCCATGCTGGCGCTGCGCGACTATTTCGAGGCGGTCGTCGCCGATCGCCGCGCCAACCCGCGCGACGATCTCGCCAGCCTGATTGCGCATGCCGAGCCGCATGGCGCAGCGATGCCGCATTACGAGCTGATCTCCTACTTCATCCTGCTGGTGACCGCGGGCCACGATACCACGGCGCTCGCCTTGTCCGGCGGCTTGGAGGCGCTGCTCGCGGCGCCCGACCAGATGGCCAGGCTGCGCGCCGAGCCGGAGCTGCTCGACGGCGCCATCGAGGAGATGCTGCGCTGGACGACGCCGGTGCGCCACTTCATGCGGACAGCGCTCTGTGACACCGAGGTTGCGGGCCAATCGATCCGCGAAGGCGAGGCCCTGGCTCTGTTCTTCCACTCCGCCAATCGCGACGAAGCGGCGTTCGAGGATGCGGGCGCGTTCCGGATCGATCGCAGTCCGAACCCGCATATCGCCTTCGGCCGCGGTCCCCACATCTGCATGGGGCTGCAGCTGGCACGGATGCAGATGCGCGCGATGTTCGCGGAGTTGCTGCGCCGCACGGAGCGGATCGAATTGGCCGGGCGCGTGCGCCGGGTGCAGTCGCAGTTCATGAGCGGTGTCTCCAGCCTTCCCATCCGTATCGCCTTTCGCACATCGCTCGACGAGGCGGCTGAATAGGACCTCACCGCCGCGCCTTGAAGAACTCCCTCAGCATCTGTGCCGCCTGCTGCTCGCCGACCGCCGAATAGATTTCCGGCGCGTGATGGCATGTCGGCTGTGCAAAGAAGCGCACGCCGGACTCCACCGCGCCGCCCTTGGGGTCGGCCGCGCCATAATAGAGTCTACGGATGCGGGCAAACGAGATCGCGCCCGCGCACATCGTGCAGGGCTCCAGCGTGACGTAGAGATCGCAGTCGACCAGCCGTTCGCTGCCGATCGCCCGGGCCGCCTGCCGCAGCGCCAGGATCTCGGCGTGGGCGGTCGGATCGCAGTCGGTCAGGGTCCGGTTGGCGGCGGTGGCGATGACCTGGCTGTTGCGGACCACAACGCAGCCGATCGGGACCTCGCCGGAAATTGCGGCCGATTCGGCCGCTTTCAGCGCCAAATCCATGAAAGAGGGAGCTTTCATGGCTCGTAATACCCGGACAAGTCTGCTACTGCATCGCCCTTCAGCAAAACCGGACCTCGATTTCCCGCGTGACATGCGCTGCTTAGAGCGCGCGCATCACGCCACGTCCTGCACCTCAAAGCGAGACCTTCATGCCCCGTGACTCCGACAAAGACAACGATTCCCGCGGCCGCCCCGACCGGCCCCCGCGGGCGCGGTCTGGCGGCGACAAGGGACGATCGGGCGCCGCGCGTGGGCCCGAGAAGAAGTTTGCCAAGCGCAGCGCAGGGGCTGCAGGCGCGGGCGGCAAGAGCTTCGTAAAGCGCGACGGCGACAAGCGGTCGTTCGACGAGGGCCGCGCGCCACGCCGTCGCGAGGATGGCGGTGCGCCGCGCAAATCCTTTGGCGGCAAATCC
>JBARNF010000406.1:0-2356 GCA_049802835.1 Bradyrhizobium sp. | reverse complement strand
AACGCATCGCCGCCTTTTTCGACACGACATCTGCACCCGTCATGACGATCGTCGCAGCCGCAGCAGACTGAGCCACGCGGAAGGACTGCATGAGCTCGGGGTTGGTATGGATAGTGCAACAACGCAGTTCAAAGGCGCAGTGCAATCGCGCAGGCGACAGACGAAGGCCGCATTCGCATGAGGGATATCATATGACGAGGAATTGGCGCTCGGCCCTGGTTGCGGCCGCTTTCACGGTCTTGTTCGGTGCGACCGCTCACGCCCAGACGACGCTGCGCGTCGGACTGGCGGAGGACCCCGACATGCTCGATCCCTCGCTGGGACGCACCTATGTCGGCCGCATCGTCTTCTCGGCCTTCTGCGACAAGCTGTTCGACATCGACGAGAAGCTGAACGTCGTGCCGCAGCTCGCGCTGTCGCACGAAACCTCGGCCGACGGCAAGGCGATGACGATCAAGCTCAGGCCTGGCGTCAAGTTCCACGATGGCGAACCGCTCGACGCCGAAGCCGCGAAATTCTCGATCGAGCGCCACATGAACATGCCCGGCTCGTTCCGAAAATCGGAACTCGCCAGCGTCGATCATGTCGAGGTCGTCGATCCCCTGACCATCAGGCTGGTGCTGAAGACGCCGTTCGCGCCGCTTCTGTCGCAGCTCACCGACCGCTCGGGCATGATGATGTCGCCCAAGGCGGTGAAGGAGGAAGGCGACAAGTTCGGCCTGCATCCGGTCTGCGCCGGGCCGTACAAGTTCGTCGAGCGCGTGCAGCAGGACCGCATGGTGTTCGAGAAGTTCGCCGACTACTGGAACAAGGACAATGTCTTCATCGACAAGATCGTCTACCAGCCGATCGTCGACGCCACGGTGCGGCTCGCCAACCTGAAATCCGGCGGTCTCGACCTCGTCGACCGCGTGCTCGCCACCGACATCAAGGATGTGCGCGACGACAAGAACCTCGTGCTCGCCACCGCGCCGGAGCTCGGCTATCTCGGCCTCACCATCAATGTCGGCAGAGACAAGGCCAAGGGCCCGCTCAGCCAGTCGGAAAAGGTGCGCCAGGCGCTCGACCTGTCGATCGATCGCGAGGCGCTGAACCAGGTCGTGTTCAACGGCGAGTTCACCGCCGGCAACCAGTGGGTGCCGCCATTGCACCCCTATTATCAGAAAGCCTTTCCCGTCCGGCCGCGCGACATCGCCAAGGCGAAGGCGCTGCTGAAGGAGGCCGGCGTCGCCACACCCGTCAGCGTCGACTACATGATCCCCAAGGGGGCGGAATACGAGGCGATCGCCCAGGTCGTGCAGTCGATGGCGGCCGAGGCCGGCTTCGACATCAAGATTCGCGTCGTCGAATTCGCCACCACCTTCAAGCAGGCGCAGGCCGGCGAATTCCAGATCTTCCAGATCAACTGGAGCGGCCGCATCGATCCCGACGGCAATTCCTATGTGTTCCTGCACAGCGGCGCGCCGCAGAACGACGGCGGCTATTCCAATCCCCAGGCCGACAAGGTCATGGAAGACGCCCGTGCCATCGCCGATCCGGCGCAGCGCGGCGCGCTCTATGAGAAGCTGACCAAGATCGTGCTGAACGATGAGCCGATCATCTATCTCTTTCACCGCAAGCTGCTGTTCGCCCACACCAAGAAACTGGAAGGCTACAAGCAGCTGCCCGACGGCCTCGTGCGCGTGATCGGACTGAAGCTGAAGTGAGCGGCTCAACTATGCCGCTGCTGGCGCCGCGAGCACTCTCCGCTCTCTCCCCCCTTGTGGGCGACGAGCTCAGTTTGCACCTGCAGTTCACGAGGTGCCTCTCATGCTGACCTTCCTCGCCAACCGCCTCGCGCAGATCGTCCCGACGCTGTTCTTCGTGTCGATCCTGATCTTCTCACTGCAGCAATTGCTGCCCGGCGACCCCGCGCTCGTCATGGCGGGCGAGGAGCGCGACCCGGCCGCGATCGAGCAGATCCGCAAGCAATACCGGCTCGATCAGCCGATCCCGGTCCAATACGCCTATTGGGCCAAGGGCGTCCTCACCGGCGATTTCGGCGAGTCGCTGCGCGTGAAGGTGCCGGTGCGCGACCTCATCGTGCAGAAGCTGCCCGTGACCTTGCAGCTCGGCCTGATGGCGATCGTGATCGCCTTCCTGATCGGCATCCCCGCCGGCATCATCTCGGCGGTGAAGCAGGGCACGGCCTGGGACTACGGCGCCAATCTGTTCGCGCTGTGGGGCATCTCGACGCCGAATTTCTGGCTCGGCATCATGCTGATCTTCCTGTTCTCGATCAAGCTCGGCTGGCTGCCCGCCTCCGGCTACGTGCCGCTGACGGAGGATTGGCGGGCCAGCCTGGCGGCCACCATCA
>JBARNF010000405.1:0-2919 GCA_049802835.1 Bradyrhizobium sp. | reverse complement strand
TGCCAATCCGTTGGACTGCTCAACGGTCAGGAAGGTATCGACGAGGACTGCGTCCCGCTCTCCATAGATCAGCGTCGACGAATTGGCGACCCACATCAAGGATTCCTTGCCGGGCGGCACATCGCGGTTGAGACCGGGACGCGTGACGGTAAACACCTTGTAGCGCAACGCGGAGGCCTTGCCCGCTGAGGAGGTCTTGCCCTCTGAGTCAGCAATTGCTGGTCCCGGCAGCGCGGGAATTAGCGCGAGAGAGGCCAGCTTCATCAGATCGCGACGGTTCATGCCAAGCTCCGGATATGGGGATGACGATCGAGGCAACATTTCATTCGCGGACCGCTTCACGCGCTCACCGCTGCCGCCCGAGGAATCGGAGCGGCACGTTGTCGACCGATAGCTCTCCTACCCGCCGGTCGCTCCCGGGGTGAAGGCAAGCGCAACCGGCAGCTTTTCCTGCAGGCCGTATGGACTGGCCTGGTTTTCCTTGACCCACCGCTTCTCGGCATGGGATTCGAAGGGAGGAGGAATTTCACCCTGAAGCGACCAGAGGTCGGCCGGCAGCTCATCGATGGTGACCTCCCAATCATAGCCGCGGTCGCGGACGAACGGCGCGATCAACTCGTCGACCGCCTTCACCCACCATTCCCTGAGGATGGGGCCGGGCAAGGTCCTGGCCATGTGGTCCAGCTTGAAACGAACGAACTTGCCGTTCGATACGCCGCCGACATAGACCGACTCCGCGGCCACCTCTTCGAAGATCATCACCACATAGAATTTCGGGATCGGAATCCTCGAATACATCTCGGTGACTTTTTCGGCGAACTCCTTCTTGTCCTCAGCCGAGTAGGCACCAACGGGATGATAGACTTTCCATAGCGGCATGATGTTCTCCAATCGGGTTGAATGCCGATCATCCTCGGCATCAGGTCTTTCGGCTGCACGCTTGATGCACTGTCGAAGCAGCTTCACATGACAACCATCATTCAACTGACGTGTTTTACTTGCATTTCACGCTCGAGCCATTTGGTTACGGTTGCAGCAAAGATCGGCTGGTGAAATGGGGTCGGTGCTGCCGAGGAGCCGCTCGACGCGCCACCGCGCGCCGGCCGCCGCTCGAGCGAACCACGACGCAATCGATCTATGTCCGCCGCAGCAGCAAGGCGGAAAGCTCGTTGGGCATGTCGAGCATCACGTCATGCCCGCATGCAAGCTCCGCCCGCCACCAGCCGCGCTCTCCTGCCTGGGCGTGAAACTGTCCGAAAGGACCGTCAAAGCGACTCGCCCGAATGTATCCGATGGTTGAAATGCTGTCGCACGCGCCGCCGATCTGCGCCGGTG
This sequence comes from Bradyrhizobium sp., assembly GCA_049802835.1. Taxonomy (GTDB): domain Bacteria; phylum Pseudomonadota; class Alphaproteobacteria; order Rhizobiales; family Xanthobacteraceae; genus Bradyrhizobium. The sequence continues at coordinate 1,584 of JBARNF010000405.1, read as the reverse complement.
CTTCAAAACTCGACAGCGGGTGCATCGTGCACTGTCGATCCACCCAGTCGGCATCCGCCGCATTGACCGCGAAGAACGACGCCGGGCGCGGCGGGACCTTCCAGCCGTCGCCATGGGCCGCAGCCAGCTCCCGATCGCTTCTGCCGTTATCAGGCAGGTAGTCGAAAAGGGCTTTGCCGCGGTCGGGAACGAAGGCATCGAGATAGATGAGCGAGCGGATTCGCTCCGGCATCCGGTCGGCAACGTGGCGCACGACGACTCCCCCATAGGAGTGTCCGACCAGGACGATATCGCGCAGGTCCTCCCAGATCATGAGGTTGGCCACGTCCGCGACATGGGTGTCGAGGCCGATGTCGCGGCTCAGGAGATGCGATCGTTCTCCGACGCCCGTTAGCGTCGGCGTGAACACCCGGTGCGCTCCAGCCGCAAGCAGGCGCCGCACGCGCGCCCAGCACCAGCTGCCATGCCACGCGCCGTGGACGAGGACGTAATCGGTCATTGCGAAATACTCCTTGCGATGTCAGCGCCGCAACACGATCGCCGTGGTCGCATGATGACGGCGTCAGCAGACAGCGTGGCTGGCCGACGTGCGACGCTGGCCAGGCGTTCGGCTGACCCACGGCCCGGCGCCGCAGTCCGCCGCCGGACGATGAGATGAGCGGCGCTTATTGCCGGAGGAAGGTGAGTGCCTGCGCAACAAAAGCGGCATGGTACTGGAAGATGCCGCCGTGTCCGGCGTCGGGGAAAATGCTCAATTGCGCGTTCGGCAGCCTGCGCGCCAGCTCGAACGAGTTGACCGACGGCACCATCACGTCACGGTCGCCATTGGCGACCAGGACCGGATGCTGAACCGTCTGGAGCGCGCGAGCGTCACCCTGTCCCCAGGCCTGGATTGCCGCAATCTGGGCCTGGACGGTTTCGTTGCTGACGGGTGCGTCGAGATCCCCAGTGCGTTCCTTCAGGCGGCGCAGGAAGTCGTCGGCCGCGGCCTGGCCGTTGCTCGTCTGTGTAAAGAACAGAAACTGCTTCGGGTTCTTGTCGGCGCCGGCCTTGGCGAACGCGTCCTGGAGCACGGCTCCGACATTCGCGATACCCTCGCCGCCCGCCGGGCCGGTGCCCGCTAGAATGATCTTCCGCACCAGACCCGGTTGGTGTTGCGCGATGACCTGAGCGACAAAACCGCCGAGCGAGAACCCCAACAGATCGACCTTGCTGACGTCCAGCGCGCGAATGAATGCAACCGCATCGCGCGCCATCGCTTCGACCGTTGGCGGGGTCGTCCCCGCCGAAGCACCGACCCCGCGATTGTCGAATGCGATGACGCGGTGCTCCGACGCCAGGCCATCGACGATCCGCGGATCCCAGTCATCCAGGACTGCCGTCAGATGGTGAAGAAGCACCAGGGGGGTGCCGCTCTTCTTACCGATCTCCCGGTAGACGAACCTTGTGCCGTTGACGTCGACTGACGCGGTGGGGGCGTTCTCGAAGCTCATGCTCATCGCTTTTCTCTCGATTTATCGCGAACTTAGACAAACGTCGCGAGGGTTGCCGTTTAAATAACGATCGTTATGTAACGTACGTTAT
>JBARNF010000404.1:0-1589 GCA_049802835.1 Bradyrhizobium sp. | reverse complement strand
CGTCTTGGCTGCGGCCTTGCTGCTGGTCTTGGCAGCGGTCTTCCCAGCCGCCTTGCTGCTCTTGCCGGTCTTCCGTGCCGCGGCCTTCGCAGCGGCGCGTGATGCGGGCTTCGTCGTACGGCTCTTGCTGGCCATGGTGCTCTCCCTGCGTGTCCTCGATCGCGAAGGTAGCACAGAACGAATCAGCCGAGCAGTTGCCTTACGGGCTCGGCGTCAGTCTCGTAGCCCGCATGAGCGTCAGCCGCAGCCCGAAGGGCGGAGGCGAAAGCGACATGCGGGGTCTCACGGGCCGTCGCGATGAACCCGGGGTCGCTGCGCTCGCCCGGGCTACGCGCTCAATGCAGCCTGAACACGCCGTCGACGGCGCGCAGCTCGGCCGGCTTGATCAGCTTGGAATGCGCCACCGTGACCGAGAACAGCGGCCCCTCGATCTTCTGCTCCCAGAACGACAGGAAGTCCTGCAGCGCCGGAAATTTCGGGAACAGGTCGTAGTTCTGCCAGACATAGGTTTGCAGCAGCGAGCGGTGATCCGGCATCCGATACAGGATCTGCGCCGTCGTCAGCCCATAACCCAACACCTGTTTCCGAAAGTCCTCGGAAACCTCAACCTTCGACACCATGCCAACCTCCGTTTCTGGAGCGCAGGTCCGATGTGGCACCCGGAATCGAGCCACCCGGGGAAGATGCGCTCACCAAGAAGAAATGTGACGCATGTCATCAATCCATCACAAGCTTAAATGTTTAACGTTCTGTTGAAATTTCCTGCATTAGCAGCGACTTAGCCCAGGTGCTAATACCGGGTTTCACGGTCCGTTCCGGGCTCGTTAACGACATCGGAGCGTTTTGGCAGAGCCAGCACGCGACTGCTAATTTTTCTGCTAGAAGGCCTTGCCCGGCAGAGAACTCTCGCCTATCTCCAGCCCGCGTGCTGGCACTCGCCGGCGCTGACTGCCAAAATCCCAGAAACTGAAATCGCCTCAATAAATTAGGAGGACCGTATGGCTTTCCGTCCGCTTCACGACCGCGTCGTGGTCAAGCGCATCGACGCCGAAGAGAAGACCGCTGGCGGCATCATCATTCCCGATTCGGCCAAGGAAAAGCCCTCGCAGGGCGAAGTCGTCGGCGTGGGCCCCGGCGCCCGCGACGAGAGCGGCAAGCTGGTTCCGCTCGACGTCCAGGTCGGTGATCGCGTGCTGTTCGGCAAGTGGTCCGGCACCGAGGTCAAGATCGACGGCCAGGAGCTCCTCATCATGAAGGAGAGCGACATCATGGGCGTGATCACCGAGACCGCGTCGAAGAAGAAGGCCGCCGCTTAAAGCCGCAACCCGCTCACGCTCACCCTGAGGAGCGCCCGCGGGCGCCCTGCCATCTAGGGTGAGACGACCATACAACTCAGGGAAACCCAACATGTCAGCAAAAGACGTAAAGTTCGGCGTCGACGCCCGCGACCGCATGCTGCGCGGCGTGGACATCCTCGCCAATGCCGTCAAGGTCACGCTCGGTCCGAAGGGCCGCAACGTCGTCCTCGACAAGTCGTTCGGCGCGCCGCGCATCACCAAGGACGGCGTCACCGTCGCCAAGGAGATCGA
>JBARNF010000403.1:0-2072 GCA_049802835.1 Bradyrhizobium sp. | reverse complement strand
CCGCCGACCCGTGCAATCCGCTGGATTCGCGCAAGTTCCGCTTCGCGTTCCTGCAGCGCCAGATAGGCCTGATCGCGATCGCGCGCGATCTCCTCGATGTGCTGCCGCAATTCGGCCGCGGCGGCAGCCTCTGGGAGCACAGCGTCTCGGGGTGCATCCTGGCTGTTCATGCGGACCTGCGCTTGTGGAACGAGCGGTCGCCCGACAATTCCACTGCGGGTGTTCGGAAGCGTGGCGGCATTGGGTTCAAGGAAAGCAGACTGGCCGGAGATTGAGGCAGACAAACGCCTCCATGACGTGAACGTCAGGGCAGATAAAAAGTTCCGCGCCTCCGGAACGGACTGTTACTGTCGCGCGTCTTCAGGCCCTGCACCCCGCAATGCGTAAGGTCACCCCGTGAAGCTCTTCGTCTGCCAGGCCTGCAACAACATCCTGTATTTCGAGAATCGCAGCTGCGGGCGCTGCGGTCATCAGCTCGCCTTCATGCCGGAGCGTCAGACGTTGTCGGCGATCGAGCCGGCAGACGAGGGCTTCCGCACGCTGGCCGACGACCGGACAGGACGTTTTTTCTGCGCCAATGCCGACCATGATGCCTGCAATTGGCTGCTCGAGATCGGGGAAACGACAGGCTTCTGCCGCGCCTGCCGTCACAACGGCACGATCCCGAATCTCTCGGACCTGGCGCAACTCGCCGGATGGCGCGAGCTCGAGGTGGCCAAGCACCGGCTGTTCTACTCGCTGATCCGATGGAAGCTCCCGGTGAAAACACGGATCGAGGATCCCGGGCACGGGCTCATCTTCAACTTCCTGGCTGACGATCCCGCCGGCCAGCAGAAGGTCCTGACCGGGCATGACAATGGGCTGATCACCATCGCACTCGCCGAGGCCGACGACTTCGAGCGCGAGCGGCGCCGGCTCGAGATGGACGAGCCGTACCGGACGCCGCTCGGCCATTTCCGTCACGAGGTCGGACACTATTTCTGGGACGTGCTGGTGCGCGATGCCGACAAGCTCGAGGCTTGCCGGGCCGTGTTCGGCGACGACGGGCAGGATTATGGCGAGGCGCTGACGCGCCATTACGATCAAGGCCCTCCGGCCGATTGGCAGCAGAATTTCGTCTCGGCCTACGCGACCACCCATCCGTGGGAGGACTTCGCCGAAACCTGGGCGCACTATCTGCACATCGTCGACACGCTGGAGATGGCCTCCGAGTTCGGCATTGAGGTCAACCCGCCCGCCGACCAGATCGGCGGGCTGACCGCGCACGTCACCTTCGATCCCTATGTGGCGGATGATTTCGACGTCATCGTCAACGCCTGGCTGCCGTTCACCTTCGCCATGAACAGCGTCGCCCGCGCGATGGGCGCGCGCGATCTCTATCCGTTCATCCTGACGACGCCGGTCATCGGCAAGCTCGGCTTCATCCACCAGCTCGTGCGCCAGGGCGCAAAGGAAGAGTCCGCAACTCTGGCGCCCGAAAAGCCACAGGCCGAGCCGCAGCAGGAAGAGGTCGGAGCGGCGTGATCCGCCTTGACTCCTTAGAACATAAAGTGAACATGGCGGTGTGACCGGAGCGAGGGACCGCCATCACGCCATGCCGCCCGAACCGCAAACCAAGACACCTGAGGCCAACTCGGAGGATGTCGCGCTGGAAGCCGCCGTGGAGCAGGCGGTTGCCGCCTGTGCCGGCGATCTGCGTGCGACCATTCGCGCCCTGATCGTTGCGAATGATTATCTGGAGACCGAGGTGGGCGAGCTGATGAAGGCGGTCTCCCACGCCTATGCCCGCGGACGTTTCCACAGCTATTCCGGGTGAAGCGACCAGGGTGCTGGCATGCCTGAGGCGCGCGCCGGGATTGGACGAGAGGCGGGTTGCGCGCGGGCGATTTTGCTATAGACGAACCGGTCAAGCTCGCGGTCCTTTTGCCTGTGCCGCGAGCGGGGAGCCCGCCCAAAGGTATCAAGAAAAAACATGTTCAAGACCATTCTGATCGCGAACCGCGGCGAGATCGCCTGCCGGGTCATCAAGACCGCTCGCCGCATGGGAATCAGGACCGTTGCGGTCTATTCGG
>JBARNF010000402.1:0-5540 GCA_049802835.1 Bradyrhizobium sp. | reverse complement strand
TCTCGGTCGATGGCACGATGGCGACCTCGATCTCCGGCATCTCGTTGATGCGCAGCGAGCGGTAGGTGTCGAAATTGCCCGACACCGGACGCCCCTCGTCGAGCGGCTGCTGCGCGTAGAGGATATGTCCGAGGGCAAAGCCGATGCCGCCCTCCATCTGCGCCCGGATGATGTCCGGGTTGACCGCGACGCCGCAGTCGACGGCGCACCACACCTTGTGCACGACCGGTCCGTCTATGCCCATCGACAGCTCGACGACCTGGGCCACGAAGGTATTGAAGCTCTCGACCACCGCCACGCCACGGGCTCGGCCGGCTTCGACCTTCGCGCCCTTCCAATTCGCAAGCTCGGCGACCGCCTTGAGCACGCCGGCATGGCGCGGCTTGTCCGTCATCATGGCCAGCCGCCCCTCCACCGGGTCCTGACCGGCGGCTTCGAGCAGTTGATCGACGAACGCTTCGACGGCATAGCCGGTATGGGTGTGGCCAACCGAGCGCCACCACAGCACGGGCACGCCGACATCGACCTGGTGCAGGTCACAGCGGAAGTTCGGCACCTGGTACGGGATCTCGTTGGATCCCTCATAGGCGGTCGAATCGAGGCCGTTCTTCATGGTCATCGCCTCGAACGGCGAGCCCTTCATGATCGACTGCCCGACGATGGTGTCCGACCACGCCACGATCTTGCCGTCGCGGACCACGCCGCGCATGCGGTGCAGGCTGAACGGCCGGTAATAGCCGCCGCGCATGTCGTCCTCGCGGGTCCACACCAGCTTGACCGGGCGGCCCGGCCCGATCGCCTTGGCGACCTGGGCGAGCTCCAGAGCGACATGGGTGGATTGCTGCGCGCGCCGGCCGAAGCTGCCGCCAGCCAGGATCGTCTTGAGGTCGACCTTGGCGATGTCCAGCCCGAGCACCTGGGCAATCACGGCGTGATCCGGCGTCGGAAACTGGCTGCCGTAGCGCGCCGAGGCGGTCTCGCCCTTCCAATGGATGAAAGCGTTGATCGGCTCCATCGGCGCATGGGCCAGATACGGAAACACGAATTCGGTCTCGATCAGCCGGCCGCCCTTGGCGATCTCGGCATCGACATCGCCTTCCTGCTTCACCAATGCGCCCTGCTTGCCGGCGCGGGTGCGAAACTCCTGCAGCAGCTGCGCGGTGCCGCGCATCTCCGCCCTGCTGTCGTCCCAGGTGATCTCGAGCAGGTCGCGCGCCGTCTTGGCCGGCCAGAAGCCCTCGGCATAGACGGCAACGCCGTTCGGCACCTCCTTGACGTCGACGACGCCCGGTACCGCCTTCGCAGCGGATGCATCGAACGAGGCGACCTTGCCGCCGAACCGCGGCGAGCGCGCCACCAGCACGGTCAGCGTACCCGGATCCTTGATGTCGAGCGTGTACTCGGCCGAGCCGTTCGACTTGGCCACGCTGTCGAGACGCTTTACCGCTCCCTCCTTGCCGATCAGCTTGAAGGCGGAGGGATCTTTCAGCGGTGGGTTCGCCGGCATCGGCTGCTGCATCGCCTTGGCGGCCAGCGCGCCGAAGCTGCTCTGCTTGCCCGACGCGTGCCGGATGATGCCCTTCTCGACCGTGATCTCGCCGGCGGGCACCTTCCATTCGTCGGCGGCGGCCGCCACCAGCATCGCGCGCGCGGCGGCGCCCACTTTCCGCATCTGCTCGTAGGAATTGGCGATCGCGCTCGATCCGCCCGTGCCTTGCACACCGAACAGCAGATTCTTGTAGAGGACCGGGTTGGATGGCGCGTGATCGGCGCGCATCTGCGCCCAGTCGGCATCGAGCTCCTCGGCCACCAGGGTGGCCATACCCGTGAACGGCCCCTGCCCGAACTCGATGTGCTTGCACAGCACTGTAACGGTGTCGTCCTGACCGATCACGAGGAACGTGTTCGGCGCGATGTTCACCGATTTCGCCGCAGCGGCATCCTGCGCGTAAGCGACGCTGTTGCGCGCAACATAGGTGGCGAGAACCAGACCGGCGCCCGCTTTCAATAGTGAGCGGCGGGACAATGACGCAGCGCGGGCAGCAGGCTTCACATGCGCGTTCATGATCACCCCTCCAGCGTCTTGGCCGCGGAATGGATCGCGGCGCGGATGCGGACATAGGTGGCGCAGCGGCAGATGTTGCCGGTCATCGCGAGATCGATGTCCTGGTCAGTGGGCTTGGGATTGAGACCGAGCAGCGCAGCAGCGCTCATGACCTGTCCCGACTGGCAATAGCCGCATTGGGGGACGTCATGTGCGGCCCATGCCTTCTGCACCGCGGCGCCTTCCTTGCTGGTCAGCCCCTCGATGGTCGTGACCTCGCTCTTGCCGACGGCAGACACAGGCAGCGAACATGAGCGCACGGTCTGGCCGTCGAGATAGACGGTGCAGGCCCCGCATTGGGCGACGCCGCAACCATATTTGGTGCCGGTCAGCCCGACATTGTCTCGAATGGCCCACAACAATGGAGTGCCGGGGTCGACATCAATCTGATGCTCGCGCCCGTTGATCTTCAGGGTGAACGCCACCATTGCCCCTCGCTATCTGTCCTTCGTCAGAAGACCACGAGTTAGAATACGTTCGAGAATGGTTCGCAACTCACAGAGATGTGCAGTGCATCGAAATATTTCTGCACAAGAGAGGAACGATTTGGCGGCTTGCGCATGCGTTCGCCCGGAATGGCGCCACGAGCTACTTCACTTGATAGGGCAGCGTCTGCCCGGCGAAGAATGCCGTGAGATTGGCCACCACGCAGGCCTGCATCGCGACATGGGACTCCCGCGTGTTGCCGCCGATGTGGGGCGTCACCACAACGTTGGGCAGCGAGGTCAGCTCACCCGGCGCATGAGGCTCAGTCTCGAACACGTCGAGTCCGGCGCCGGCGACCGTGCCCTCCTTCAGGGCTGCCATGAGCGCCTGCTCGTCGATGACGGAGCCGCGCGAGATGTTGACGACGTGGCCGTCGGCGCCCAGTTTCTTGAGGAGGTCGGCATTGACGACGTGCGTGGTGTCGGCACCGGCGCGGACCGCGATCATCAGCACGGTGCACCATTCGGCGAGCGCGTCGAGGCTCGGGAAATGCTGATACGGCAGATCGTCATGACGGGTGCGGCTGAAATAGCCGATTTCGGCCTCGAACGCGGCAACGCGGGCGGCGATTTTGCGGCCGATCTCGCCCATGCCGTAGACGCCGACCTTGCAGCCGGAAAGACCCGGCGGCGGCTTCATCAGCGGGGACGGCCTGGCCTCGGCCCAGCCGCCGTTGCGGACGTATGCGTCGGCCACCATCAGCCGGCGCGTGCTCGCCAGCATCAGCATGAGCGCGATGTCGGCAACGGCTGCAGCATTGGCGCCCGGACTGTGGCCGACAGCGATGTTGCGCGCGGCCGCCGCCTTCAGGTCGACGCCATCATAGCCGGTGCCGTAGCAGACGATCGCGCCGAGCGCCGGCAGCCGGTCCATGTCATCAGCGCCCAGCGGCGTACCGCCGGCCGTGATCAGCGCCCTGATCTGCGCGATCTCGTCTGCTGCGAACATCTCGTGAGCGGGCTTACCGCCGCTGTCGAGCAGCTCGAAGCGATCGGCGAAACGCTGGGTCAGTGACTTCGGCAGGCGGGAATAGATCAGGACCTTGTCGGGCATGTCGGCTCGTCAGATGGCACCACGAAATGCGAAGGGCGGGACCGGTTGCCCGATCCCGCCCCGCTGCATCTGACTGTGCCTGACGGCCGTTACGCGAGCAAGGTGCCCGGCTCGACCTTCACGCCCGGGCCCATCGTCGACGACACCGCGACGCGCTGGACATAGGTGCCCTTGGCGCCTGCCGGCTTGGCCTTCACGACCGCATCCGCCAGCGCCTTGATGTTCTCGACCAGCTTGTCCTCGGCGAACGAGGCCTTGCCGACGCCGGCCTGGATGATGCCGGCCTTCTCGACGCGGAACTCGACCGAGCCGCCCTTGGCGCCCTTGACGGCGCCGGTGACGTCCATGGTCACCGTACCGATCTTCGGGTTCGGCATCATGCCGCGCGGACCGAGCACCTTACCGAGACGGCCGACCAGCGGCATCATGTCGGGGGTGGCGATACAGCGGTCGAAGTCGATGTTGCCGTTCTGCACCTTCTCGACCAGGTCCTCCGCGCCGACCACGTCGGCACCGGCGGCCCGGGCTTCGTCGGCCTTGGCGCCACGGGCGAACACGCCGACGCGGAGCGTACGGCCGGTGCCGTTCGGGAGCATCACGACACCGCGGACCATCTGGTCGGCGTGGCGCGGGTCGACGCCGAGGTTGATCGAGACCTCGATGGTCTCGTCGAACTTCGAGACGGCCCGCTCCTTGATCATCTTGATCGCGTCAGCAAGCGGATAGAGCTTGGTGCGATCGATGCCCTCGCGGGCCTTCTTCAAACGCTTTCCGATAGCCATGGCGCTTACCCCGCAACTTCCAGACCCATCGAACGGGCAGAGCCCTCGACCATCTTCATGGCCGCTTCGATGGAATCACAATTCAGGTCCTTCATCTTCTTTTCGGCGATCTCGCGCACCTGCGCCTTGGTCACCGCGCCGGCCTTGTCGCGGCCCGGCGCCTTGGAGCCGGACTGGATCTTGGCGGCCTGCTTGAGGAAGAACGACATCGGCGGGGTCTTCATCTCGAAGGTGAAGGACCGATCCGCATAGATCGTGATCACGACCGGGATCGGGGTGTTCTTCTCTTCCTTCTGGGTCTGGGCGTTGAACGCCTTGCAGAACTCCATGATGTTGAGACCGCGCTGACCGAGCGCGGGGCCGATCGGCGGCGACGGGTTCGCCGCGCCGGCCGGGACCTGCAGTTTCAGGTAACCGGTTACTTTCTTTGCCATTATGACTCTCCAATGCGCGCGCGATCTTGCCTGATGCGAACGCAACGCCTCCGGGCGACAAAACCCTTGAGGCGAGGTTTGGGACCGTGGTCCGGCGCGCTTGGTCCGGCTGGCAGAGCCGGTCACGCCTCCCACGAACGAAATCGCCCCCCATTGGGGAGCGAAGGGCGCCCGATACACGAGATCAGGCGAAAAGGAAAGACCGGACGGCTGGCCAGCCAGCCCGCCAGCCTCAGCCGACGACCTTCTCGACCTGGTTGAACTCGAGCTCGACCGGGGTGGCACGGCCGAAGATCGACACCGCGACCTTGACGCGCGAGCGGGCCTCGTCGATTTCCTCGACCACGCCGGAGAACGAGGCGAACGGACCGTCGGCCACGCGCACGTTCTCGCCGATCTCGAACGACACCGAGGATTTCGGCCGCTCCACGCCTTCCTGCATCTGGTTCAAGATGCGCATCGCCTCGCCTTCGGAGATCGGCATCGGCTTGTTCTCTGCGCCGAGGAAGCCGGTCACCTTGGGCGTGTTCTTGATCAGGTGGAACGCCTCGTCGGTCAGCTTCATCTTCACCAGCACATAGCCCGGGAAGAACTTGCGCTCGGCGTCGATCTTGCGGCCGCGGCGCACCTCGGTGACCTTCTCGGTCGGCACCAGCACCTGCTCGAACAGTTCCTCGAGCC
>JBARNF010000401.1:0-1598 GCA_049802835.1 Bradyrhizobium sp. | reverse complement strand
GTGGTCGCCGGTCTGACCGCGAACGGCGCGTCGGCGGCGCCAGTGAAGAAGGGCACGCAAAAGACCCTGCCGAAAACCGGGACCCAACAGACCTTGCAGAAAACGGGTACCAAAAAGACCTTCCCGAAGACCGGCCTGCAAAAGACGTTCCCGACCACCGGCACGAAAAAGACCTTGCCGAACGCCCGGTAGAATCCACGCGAAACACATTCCAGGTCATCGGGCGGCCGCGACATGCCGGGCGCGATCGCCGGTGCGCCCTCGATCGCTTGGATGCTCTTTGTTCGAACGCGATGACGGCATCGAGGGTCCCCGCTTCGCCGCGGCGAAGCCGCCCTCGACGCCGCCGTACCGCGCTCGCGCCGGCAAGCCTACGCTTCGAGAGTTCGCATCTGCCGCAACAACAGATCGTCCAGATAGGCCTTGATGGCGCCGAGGTCGGGCTCATCCGTCGGCCGGGCCATTCCGCGATCGGTCGTGCGCAAGACGTCCTGGCACCGCTCCGGGTCCGCCGTGATCAGGTCAACGATAGTCTCCTTGCCGGGCAACCAGGCGCCGAGTTTGAGACACAGGCAGGCATAGGCGAACGCAATCGCCGTTCGTCCGTTGCCATTGCTGAACGGGTGAATCCAGGTGAGGCGCCAGAGGGCGTAGGACGCGACGTCGACGGCGTCGCCGGTCTTCCACCGCGCCTCGAGGTCGCGGAAAAAGCGCCGCATCAGACGTTTGATGCTCCGCCAAGGCTGTCCCCGGAACGCGACGATCCCGGCCGTGTCCACATGGACATCGAAATTGCGGTACTGCCCCGGCTTGGCGAGTAGAAACACCGTCGCCGTCCGATGAAGAAGACGCAGCGCGGATTCATCCGGAATGGGCGGCCGTCCATGCCGCTGCTGCTGCCCCAGCCGCTGCTGCTGCGCCAGGAGAGACCTCACCAGCCCGGCGACGACGTTCATCTGGCTGGCGCGGTTCAAGCGCTCGATATCGTCCGCGACCGGGCCGTTCAGCCAATCCCACATGTCTTCCGGCATTCGCCCTCCCGGCACCCGCGATGCGCCAAGCCGACCACAACTCTCGCCCGCCGCCGTTGCGTCGTTCGCGTCATCACCGGGCCGGCGCCAACGGGTCGGTGATGACGACGGAGAGGTCGGAGAGACGTTCCGGCCCCGCCTATCCCTTCGCGGGTTGTGCGTACTTGGCGACGCCGGTGAAATCGATCAGCACGCAGCGCTGGTTGCCGACCACCCAGGCGTCGTGTCCCGCCGGCATGTGAAACGCATCTCCGGGGCCGTATTCGAGCTCGGAGCCGTCGTCCATGCGGACGGCGATGCGGCCTTCCAGCACGCATCCGGTGTGCGCGGCCTGGCACGAGGGCGTGCCGGCGATCGGCTTGACGTGCTCGGACCACCGCCAGCCGGGCTCGAACACGGCGCGGCCGAAGGTGTGATTGCCGACCGTGACCACGTCCACTTTTCCCTTTCCGTCTTTGACCGGGCGCGTCTCGTCCGGCGTGTCGAGAGATTTGCGATCCAATTTATTCGCGGGGGTCATCGGCATTCTCCAGGGGTTCATCGACGAACGAACGCTAACAAACCTCT
>JBARNF010000400.1:0-2079 GCA_049802835.1 Bradyrhizobium sp. | reverse complement strand
GTCTCGCGCGGATTGCGGCGCAGCCTGGGCCTCGCTCTGCGCCTCGTCCTGCTGCGCCTGGTCGTCCGCCTGCTGTCGCGCCGGATCGACATGGGCGAAGAACAGATCGAAGCAGGCGCCGAGCGCCTTCTTCTCGTCCTCGCTCTTCGCGAGGGTCAGCAGCAGGCTGTCGCGCAGCACGGTACGATCGGACAAGCCCACGCGCGCCACTGCACGCATCGCGTCGATGCTCTCGGCGGGCGAGACGTGCACGCCGGCGCCCCGGGCGGCGCGAAAGAAGCGATGCAGGTTCTCCTGCATGGGGCGCTATCCGAAGATGTTCTGGCGCTGCGCCTTGGCGACGAAGGTCGTCACCTGCGGCAGCGCCACCTCGATGTCGGACTCGTATTTGAGCAGCACGTTGAGCGTGTCCTTGACCACCTCATGACCGAGCTCGGCGGCCTGCAGCAGCACCAGCACGCGGGCCCAGTCGATGGTCTCGCTGACGGAGGGCTGCTTCTTCAGGTCGAGCGAGCGGATGTCGTGGATGAACGCCACGAGCTGACGCCGCAAATTCTGCGAGATGCCGGGCACGCGGCTTTCGACGATGCGCTCCTCCAGCTTCTGCTCGGGAAAACCGATATGCAGATGCAGGCAGCGCCGCTTCAGCGCGTCGCCGAGATTGCGCTCGGAATTGGAGGTCAGGATCACGGTCGGCGGCACGGTGGCCGCGATGCTGCCGAGCTCGGGGATCGTGACCTGGAAGTCGGACAGGATTTCCAGCAGCAGCGATTCGAACTCGGCATCCGACTTGTCGATCTCGTCGATCAGCAGCACGCAGCCCTGCGGCTCGAGCAGCGCCTGCAGCAGCGGCCGCGGCTCGACGAACTCCCGGGAGAAGAACACGTCGCCAAAATCATGCAACTGCGCGAGCGCGGCGTGCAGGGTCTGGGCACCGCCCAGCACCTCGCCGAGCTTGTCCTTCAGGATCTGGGTGTAGAGCAGCTGCTTGGCGTATTTCCACTCGTAGAGCGCCTTGGCCTCGTCGAGCCCCTCATAGCATTGCAGCCGGATCATCTTCAGGCCGCGCCAGGCGGCGATCGCCTTGGCGAGCTCGGTCTTGCCGACGCCGGCCGGACCCTCGACCAGGATCGGCTTCTCGATCGCCTGCGCCAGGTAGACCGCGGTCGCGATCTGGCGGCTGGCGATATAGCCCTGGGCGGCGAGGCCGGCTTCGACGGCTTCGATCGAGGCAACGGCTGACGAGGAGGGCGGGGTAGCAGCCAAGGATCGAGCTCCGATGGATGGGCGGGATCCGAAAGCGAGAGCGATCGGCGTTCCGGTCCCTGGGGTGCCGTCAGGCGAAAACCCTGACATTTGCTGGCGTTGTGTTATGTCCTGGCTACGCGCCCGGCAAACCCTTGTCCAGTGCGTGCGTGGGCGGGGTGGCCGCATGGCTGCCTGTCGCCGACGGACTGGCCAGAGTCACGTTCACGAAATCACGCCGAGCGGAATATGAACCGATCCATCCTGCATCTCCTCGTCCTCCTGGTTCTCGTGGTCGGAGGCGGCTGGATCATCGGCGCCTCCAACATGCCCGGCGCCTGGTATGGCTCGCTCAACAAGCCCTGGTTTACGCCGCCCGGCTGGCTGTTTCCGATCGCCTGGACGGTGCTCTACATCCTGGTCGCGGTGGCCGGGTGGCGCACCTATGAGCGGGTGGTCAGCGGTGCCGTGATGCAGGTGTGGTGGGGCCAGCTGGTCTTGAACTTCGCCTGGTCGCCGGTGTTCTTCACCGCCCATCTGATGTGGCCGGCCTTCGTGATCATCGTCAGCATGTTCGTGCTGATCGTCACCTTCATCGTGATGCAATGGCGCGACGACCGCATCGCGGCGCTGCTGTTCGTGCCCTATGCGTTTTGGGTGGCGTTTGCGTCGGCGCTGAATTTTGCGGTGAACGTGCTGAACTGAGATGAGGCGGCGCTGATGGAGCGAAGCTGGACACCGCGAGCAACAGTGCGCCCCCTCTCCCCGTTCTTACGGGGGCGCGACGAGCTTCGCTCGCGCTGTGAGGGTCGGGGTGAGGGGCAGACGCACGGG
>JBARNF010000399.1:0-12017 GCA_049802835.1 Bradyrhizobium sp. | reverse complement strand
TCAACGGCCGGCCAATCGCTTTCATCTCCTACGACGACGGCTACATCCCGCAGAAGGCGGTCGAGATGACGCGCAAGCTGGTCGAAGAGGACAAGGTCCTGCTGATGTTCGCGAGCCTGGGCACGGCGCCCAACCTGGCGGTCCGCCCCTATCTCAATGCCAACAAAGTCCCCCAGTTGTTCGTAGCATCCGGCTCCTCGCAGTGGGACCAGCCGCACGACTTTCCCTGGACCATGGGTTTTCAGCCCAGCTACCAGGCAGAGGCGCACGTCTATGCCCAGTACCTGTTGGAGACACACAGCCGCGGCAAGATAGCGATCCTCTATCAGGACGATGACTTCGGCAAGGATTACGTCAAGGGATTGAAGGACGGCCTGGGTGGCAAGCTTCCGATCGTGGCGGAGGCGACCTACAAGGTGACGGACGCCAACGTCAATCAGCAGATCGCCACCCTGAAGGCCTCAGGGGCCGACATCTTCTTCGATGTGACGACGCCCAAATTCGCCGTCATGGCAATCCGCCGTGCGGCCGAGATCGGCTGGCGGCCGGACCACATCATCTCGACGGTCTCGGAATCGGTGTCGGCAGTGATGCAACCGGCAGGCCTGCAGAATGCAGAAGGCATCATGTCCGCGGGATACTATTACGAGGGCGAAGAGGCAGCGACGGCAGGCGACCCATCCTACCAGGAATGGTCTGCATTCATGGAGCGCTATTTGCCCGATGTTCCCAGGACCAACGGTCTTGCGACGTTCGGCTACCTCGCCGCCAATGCCATGGTGGCGGTGTTGAGGAATTGCGGCGACGACCTGTCGCGCGACAACATCATGAAGCACGCGGCGTCGCTGAAGGGCCTCAAATTGCCGATGCTGACGCCCGGCATCAACGTCAACACCAGCGCCCATGACTACGCGCCGCTCGAGCAGATGCAGATGATGCAATTCACGGGCGGCAAGTGGCAGCGTTTCGGCCCCGTGCGCAGCGGCATCGATCCTGGCAGCGTCAGCGACTCCTTCAAGACCATCTTCCGTTACGGCACGGCGAAGCGCGACCTGGCGAACCAGCTGAATGCCAACACGGTGACGCTGATGACGGGATCGTTCGGCAGCACCTACGCGAACATGGGCGCGGATCTCGCCTCGGTCCTCGACAAGGGGACGGAGTTGCGCATTCTTCCCGTGATCGGCCGCGGCTCGGTCCAATCGGTGGCCGACATCCTGCTGCTGCGCGGTGTCGATGCCGGCATCATCCGCAAGGACACGCTGGCCTTTCTTGAGCGCAAGGATTTCGCCAACAACGTGCGTGAGCAGCTGGTCTATGTCGCCAAGTTGTTCAATGAAGAGATGCATGTCGTGGCCCCCAAGTCGATCACCAGCCTTAGCGAGCTCGACGGCAAGACCATCGCGGTCGACCTGCCCGATGGCGGCACCTTCGTCACCTCCATCAACGTGTTCGAACGTCTGGGGATCAGACCGCACCTTCTCTATATCGAGCCGCGGCTTGCGCTGGACATGCTGCGAAAGGGCGACATCGACGCGATCATCGCCGTCGAGGGCAAGCCGCTGCAGTGGCTGAGCCAGGTCAACGATCCTAATCTGCATCTCGTCCCGGTCGAATACGACAAGGCCCTTCATGACGAGTACTTGCCGGCGCAATTGTCCGCCGAAGACTATCCCAACCTCGTGAGCGCCTCGGCGCCGGTGAACACGATTGCCGCCGAGGCCTTGCTGGCGTCGTTCAACTGGCAACCCGGCAGCGATCGCCATCGCCGGCTGTCGCTGCTGGTCGAAGCGTTCTTCAACAACATGCAGGTGCTGCAGCGGCCGCCGTTTCATCCCAAATGGCAGGAGGTGGCGCCGCTGGCGCCGATCGCCGGCTGGACCAGGTTCAAGGTGGCGCAGGAATGGCTCGACCGCAACATGCCGGCCGCTCAGGTCCTGGGAGCCAACGCTCAGGCCAACGAGCAGCAGGTGAATAGCGTGCCGACCGACGCCCGGCTGTTCCGCGAATTCCTGGAATGGCGAGCGAACCGCCAGAAGCGCCCCGCCGTCCAACAACCTCGGTAGCCGGATCGCACGATCAAGCCGCGGCCGATGCCCGGGTGATCCGCACCTGCACGTCGCAGGGCCGCGCGAGGTACGGCGACGACGTGACCAGCAAGTCGGCGCCGGCCGCTGCGTACGCCGCAGCGTTCTGCGCATTGACTCCGCCTGCGGCCGCGATGATGGGCCGCATCGGCAACGCCGCCATCGTGTTCATCCGCTTCACCAGCGCCTCGATCTCCGCGGGCTGAAACTTCTCGGCCTGAATAACGTCGAACCCAGCCACGGCGGCAGCGACGGCCTGCTCGATCGTGTTGACCTCGATGACGAGCCGCTTCTCCGGAGCGCTGCGCCGCAACCGCTCGGCCACATCAGCGAGCGGCATGTCGCCGAGAAACGCACGATGCTCCGGAAATACGAGGATCGTCTCGGACAGGCCGAGCCGGTGCATCACCGCGCCACCCGCCTTGACTGCGGCCACGGCAAACTGCTTCGCGCCGGGGACGTTCTTGCGGGTACAGGCCACCACAATGCCCGGCGTCACCGCGCGCGCCGCGCGCACGATCGCCTCCGCCTCGGTCGCGACGCCCGACCAGATCTCAATGAGCGTTTGCGCCACCTTCCAGCTGCGCAACAGGCTCGCGGCGGCCCCCTCAGCCCTCAGAATCGGAGCTCCCTGCTCCAGCACAGCTCCGCTCGCGGCCAGCAGTTCGAACCGGCCCCCCGCGAGTTCGATCAGTGCCGCCGCGTCCTCGGCCAGCGCCAGCACCATCCGGCCGCGCGCCGTGAATTGCATCAGGCCAGGCTCGGCTCCGATCCCAAGCGTCTCCGTCGTCAGATCCCCATAAGGAACGTCGTCACGAAGCAAGGCCTCCAGGTCATGGTGGGTGGCGGTGGTCGGCACGCGCGACATCTCCTCTTTGTCTCAAGACCACATCATCGTTATAGTCGCGGCCGGCTGCCCGCCCACGACCTCCGGACCAGCATCGCGGGACCCCGGAGCGGATGACGGCCGCCTCTCGAGGCCAAACGCATGACTCCGCACGATCTCACCGAGCCAACCGAACTCGACCTGCCCCGTCTCGCCGCCATTCTCTATGGTCCGGGCGACGATGCCGATGCCCTGCTGAGCGATTTTGCCCAGGGGCTCCTGCAACGCGGGGTGCGCGTCGGTGGCATCGTTCAGCGCAATACGAGAGACGAGGTCGGCAAGAAAAGCGGAATGGACATCATTGATCTCGCAAATGGCGACGCCATCTCGATCTGCCAGGATCTCGGCAGCGGGTCCATGGCCTGCAAGCTGGATGCCGCGGGCCTTGCGCAAGCCGGCATGGCCGTTCATCGCGCCATCGCGGCCGATGCCGACCTCATCGTGATCAACAAATTCTCCAAACAGGAGGCCTCCGGAAGCGGACTGCGCGGCGAATTGGCCGAGGCGATCACGTCAGGGATCCCAGTCCTGACGGCCGTGCCGCAGAAATGCATCGAGGACTGGCGGACGTTTACCGGCGACCTCGGCACCTTGCTACCGCCCTCCCGGCCCGCCATGGATGCCTGGTGGCTCGACCTGAGCACACGCCGCTCGCCGATCGGCTGACGCGCGCATCGATGCGACGCGGCGGTCCTATTTGCCGATCATCACGTCGGACGACTTGATCACGGCCGACACGCTGTCG
Source organism: Bradyrhizobium sp. (assembly GCA_049802835.1). Classification (GTDB taxonomy): domain Bacteria; phylum Pseudomonadota; class Alphaproteobacteria; order Rhizobiales; family Xanthobacteraceae; genus Bradyrhizobium. The sequence continues at coordinate 8,299 of JBARNF010000399.1, read as the reverse complement.
CCGACTTGAAGCGCGAGTTCGTCGACGGCCTCATTGGTGATCGCCGAGAACACCGTCAGCCCCGGGGCGAGCTCGACCTTGACGTGGGCGGTCGTCGCGCCCTTGGCAACAGAGATCACTTTCCCCGGCAAAACGTTCCGTGCGCTCAGCTTCACGTGCAGCTCCTCATCCGTTGCAGCACCGTTGCTGCGCCTGGATCTAAGCAGAGAGATCACCCGGACTCAATGACCTATATCAATCCAGATATAGCATCGGCGGGTGGCGGCGCGCTTTCATGTGCGATGGCACGTCGCCTGCCCGACCTCAGCTGCTCAGGTCTCAGCCGAACTTGAACAGCACGCCATAACCGCCGCGCGGATAGCTCCACTCGATGTCACCGCTGGGCTCGCCGATGACGCGGCACGTGCCGCATTCGATGCAGCCGTCGACCGTGATCTCGACCTGTCCCGAATCGTTGAGCTCATAGCACCGCGCCGGACAGGCCTTGAGCAGCGCCTTCAGCTGCGGGCTTGGCGTCGTATGCGGACGGACCTTGATATGAGCCCGGCCCGCATCGACCTGATAGCGATTGTAGAACAGCTTGTCTTCGACCCGTACCGCGACGTCCGTGCTCATGTCTGATCTCCCTCGCCTAAACTGCTTCGTTCACTCGCCAATCACCGCCACGCCCGGGCGAACCGGAACGCATCGCCGAACAGGCCGGTCCAAGACCTTGCGCTCACGAACGAGCGCAGGGTGCTGCTTTCCTTCTCCTTCTTCGGCGTGCCGTCGACACGCACGAAGTTCTGCATCGCCTTCGAGACGAGCTGCGGATAGGTCAGGAAGAAGTTCTGCGACTGATTATGCAGCAGCGCCGGCATGTCCTTGTATTTCTTCAGATCCTTGATGACGAAGGAGTCCTCCAGCATCTTCTTGTAGAGCACGAGGTTGGCTTTGGTCATCGGATCGCGACGCGACTTCACCTGGAAGATCGCCTCGGCCGCAATGCGGCCGGAGGTCATCGCCAGATTCGAGCCTTCGCGGTGGATCGCGTTGTTGAGCTGGGCAGCGTCGCCGACCACGACCCAGCCGTCGCCGCAGAGCTCCGGGATTGCGTTGTAGCCGCCCTCGGGGATGAGATGCGCCGAGTACTCCTTGACCTCCGAGCCCTCGATCAGCGGCGCGACCGAAGGATGCTGCTTGAAGCGCTCCAGCAGGCCGTACGGCGTCTCCCCGGTCTTCTGGAAGTCGGAAACGAGGCAGCCGATGCCGAGCGAGATGCACTCCTTGTTGGAGTAGATGAAGCCCATGCCTGTCATGCCGCGAGAGATCGTGCCGACAGCCTCGATGACGGCACCTTCGTCGCCCTTGAGATTGAAGCGCGCCTCGATCGTCTCGCGCGGCAGGAAGTGCATCTCCTTGACCGCCAGCGCGACGCTCTCCGGCTTCGGCCGCTCGCGCAGGCCGGCGCGCGTGCCGAGCAGGCCGTTGACGCCCTCGGCGAGCACGACAACGTCGGCATGGATCTCACCATCGCGCCGGTCGGTCTTGACGCCGATGACCTTGCCATAGGCATCCTGCGCCAGCTCGGTCACGGTCGTCTCGCACAGCACGGTGGCGCCCGCCTCCTTGACCTTGGACGAGAACCATTTGTCGAACTGCGCCCGGATGATGGTGTAGCGGTTGGGCTTTTCCTCGTTGAAGTCGTCCGACTTGTAGTGCAGGCCGACGTGGGACTTGTCGTCGAGCATCCAGAAGCGCTGCTCGACCAGATGCCGCTCCAGCGGCGCTTCCTCGCGAAAGTCCGGAATCAGCTTCTCCAGCATGTCCGCATAGAGAATCGCGCCCTGCACGTTCTTCGAGCCGGAATACTCGCCACGCTCGAGCTGCAGCACCTTCATGCCGCGCTGGGCCATGGTCAGCGCAGCAGCGTTGCCGGCCATGCCGGCGCCTACGACGATCGCGTCGAAACGTTCCTCGATCATTGCCCTGCTCCCTCTCTGCCTAGCTTGCGATACGGTCGCGCGAATGCGGCGACAGCCGCGCGCGGAAAGCTTCCGTCAATGCCGGCAACAGCCGGATCGCGTCGGTGACGATGCCGATATGCGCGAAGTCGAAGATCGGCGCGTTCTTGTCGGTGTTGATGGCGACGATCAGGTCGGCGCCCTCCACGCCTACCCGATGCTGGATTGCGCCGGAAATGCCGGCCGCGATGTAGAGCTTGGGACGGATGGTCTTGCCGGTCTGGCCGATCTGGCGGTCCGACGTCACCCAGCCCTTCTGCACCAGCGGCCGCGAGCAGCCGAACTCGGCGCCGAGGACAGCGGCGAGTCCTTTCACGAGTTGGAAGTTCTCAGGCGAGCCGAGCCCGAGACCGCCGGCGACGACGACGTCGGCATAAGCGAGATTGGATTTCGCCGAGTCGCGATCCGGAATGAAGGACAGCACCTTGGTGACGATGTCTTCCTCGACCAGGCCGAGCTTGTGCTCGATGATGCGGGTCGCGGGCTTCTCCACGCGCTCCGGCATCGGCATCACGCGCGGACGCACGGTCGCCATCTGCGGCCGATAGTTCAGCGTGTAGATCGTGCAGAGCAGCGAGCCGCCGAAGGTCGGCCGCGTCGCCGCAAGCGACCCGTCGGCGTCGACGTCGAGCTCGGTGCAGTCGGCGGTCAGGCCGGTGAGCAGCGTCGTCGCCACCGAGCCTGCGAGGTCGCGGCCGAGCGTGGTGGCGCCGAGCAGCAGGATCTCCGGCTTATAGGTATTGACGACGTCCGTCAGCGCCTTGGTATAGGCCTCGTTGCGATAGTCGGTGAGAACGTCGTCCGCGACGATGTAGGCGAGATCGGCACCATAGCAGAACGACTCCGCCGCGGCGTGCTGAACCGCTTCGCCGGGTGGACCGATGACGACGGCCGCGAGATCCACCTTCAGCTTGTCGGCGAGCTTGCGTCCGGCGCCCATCAGCTCCCAGGAGACCGAATGGACCTGGCCGCGCTCCTGTTCGATGAACACCCAGACGTGCTTGTAGGCCTTGAAATGCTCCGGCAGCTCCTTCTTGGTCGCGGCGCGACCGGCTGCGGCAGGCGGTGCTTTGGTGGGTTCGCTCATGGTCGTCGTCCCGTTGATCCGTCGGAAGCCTGATGTCTGAAACCGATGTCAGATGGTGAAGTCAGAAGCCGTGAGCCGATGTGATGAGTTCGGCTTCGAGCTTCGGCTGGCGCTTGAACAGCTCCTCGATCAGAGCTTCAGCCGGTGGGCGACTGGAGAAATCGACGAATGTCGCCTTCTCGGCGCGCGCGGATGGCGCGAACACGCGCTTCACGATCGTCGGCGAGCCCTTCAGACCACATTTCGAGATATCCTCGACGCCGGCGTCCTTCGCGTTCCAGGTCACGATCTTCGCGCGCGCGGCGCGCAGCGCGTCGGCCATCGCGCCGCGCCGGATCTCGTTGGTCGCCTCGAGCATCGTGACCAGGCACGGCAGCTTGGTCTTGAGGACCTGCACGCCGCCTTCGGAGCGGCGCTCGGCTTCGATCGTGCGCGCGGCCGGATCGACCTCGCTGATCTTCGCCACATAGGTGAGCTGCAGCAGGCCGAGCCGCTTGGCGATGCCGGGGCCGACCTGAGCGGTGTCACCGTCGATCGTCTGCTTGCCGGTGAACACGAGGTCCGGCGCGCCGAAGGTCTCGCTGATCTTGCGAATCGCTGTCGCAAGCGCGTAGGTCGTGGCCAGCGTGTCGGCGCCGGCAAAGAAGCGGTCCGTGAGCAGCACCGCGCGATCGGCGCCGTAGGTCAGCGCTCGGCGCAGGGAGTCCTCGGCCGATGGCGGCCCCATGGTCAGCACTGTCACTTCGCCACCCAATTTGTCGCGAAGTTGCAGCGCGGCCTCGAGCGCAAACAGATCGTAGGGGTTGATGATGGTCGGCACACCCTGGCGCATGATGGTGTTGGTGACGGGATGAACGCGGATCTGCGCGGAGTCCGGAACCTGCTTGATGCAGACGACGATATGCATGCGATCACTCCGGTGTGTGGCCTCTTGAGAGGAACAGCAATTGTCGTACCAGTTTGGATCGGAACGAATCTTGGCGCTGTTTCAGCGACTTGGCGAAGCATCCTGATTTGCTGCTCAGGATTCCAGCAAAGGTCCGACACGTCGCAAGCAACACGCGTCGGGAATGCGACAGGAGCTTGAAGGCGCGAAGCTCGCCTCAAAGCAGAAGCGCCGCCAGTTGTGGCTGGCGGCGCTTGCGGCATGACGATTCAGTTGATCCGTTACTTGAGGGTCGTCAACGACACGAAGGGCTTGGGAGCCGGCTTTGGCGGCGCCACCGCTTCCTTGAGCACCTTGAAGACCCGCTGGTCGAGCGGCGTGGAGACGAGGAAGTCCTGATAGGCCTGCTCCAGGAACGATTTGCAGCGCGCCGCGACATCCTCGTTGGAAACGTCCGAGAAGTCCTCGCTGACGAGATACTGGCCCATCCGCCGGAGGATATGCAGCCGGCAGACATTGAGCACCTTCGGATCGTAGTCGACACCGAGCAGCTTGAAGAACTCTTCGGCGGCGGAAGTCTTCTTCAGTTCCTCGAGAACGTTCGGCGTGGCCGCAGTCATTGCTTTGCTCCTTGGATCAGAATCGGATCAACCTCGCAGGCACTGGTCGGCGCCGGCAGCGGCGGTCCCTGTCGCACCTTCTGCCGGACATGAGCGAGCTGCGCTTCGAGGAACTCGATCCGATCCAGCATCACTGAAAGGGCTTCGCCGACCGGATCAGGCATCAGGTGATGATCCAGATCGATGCGGCCGACAGTCCGGCGATGCGTGAACTCCGGCCGCACCACCTTGGCGGGGATGCCGACCACCGTCACGTCCGGCGGCGTGCTCTGGATGACGACGGAATTGGCCCCCACCCGGGTGCGCGGCCCGATCGTGATCGGCCCGAGGATCTTGGCGCCGGCGCCGACGACGACGCCGTCTTCGAGCGTCGGATGGCGCTTGCCCGGGGACCATGACGTGCCGCCCAAGGTGACGCCGTGATACAGCGTGACGTCATCGCCGACCTCGGCCGTCTCGCCGATCACGACACCGGCGCCATGATCGATGAAGAAGCGGCGTCCGATCTCCGCGCCAGGATGAATGTCGACGTTCGACAGGAAGCGTCCGAGCCACGACAACAGACGGGCCGGGAAACGCCAGCCGCGGGCCCACAGCCGGTGCGCCAGGCGGTGCCAGATCAGCGCGTGGATGCCGGGATAGGTCAGCACGGTCTCGAACTCGCTGCGCGCGGCGGGATCGCGGGAGCGCACGCAGCCGATGTCCTCGCGGATCAGGCGGAGCAGCGAGGGCGCGCTCGCTACGGCTGCGATGGGCTTGGCAATCGGCGTATCGACGACATCGCTCATGATCAGGCAAAGCTCGCTAGCGGGTGATCGCAGACCTCGCGCCAAATGGCGGCGACCGCCTCTTTCGGCACGGGGCCCTTGTGGGCAACCGCATGCTTGCGCACGCAAGCGAGGATCCGCTGCGCCTGGTCGGCACTCACAGGCAGGCGCAGATCGGATAGCAGCGAGGTGATCGCGGAGAGGCCAGAGTGTTTTCCGATCACAATCCGGTTGGAGCGCCCGAACAGCACGGGATCGAGCGCCTGATAGGTCCGCTGATCCTTCAGCAATCCGTCGACATGAATGCCCGATTCATGCGTGAACACGTGCTCGCCGACGATCGCCTTGTTGAGCGGAATCGCGCGCGCCGCCGCAGCAGCGACGATGTTCGCGACATGGTCCAGTTCGGCGAGCACAATACCTGTGTCGCGCCGGTAGAGCTGCCGCAAGGCGACCGCGACCTCCTCGAGCGGCGCGTTGCCGGCGCGCTCGCCGAGGCCGATGACGGTGACCGACGCGTGGGTCGCGCCGGCCTTGATCGCGGCGAGCGTGTTGGCCGTGGCGAGCCCGAGGTCGTCATGGCCGTGAAACTCGATCTCCAGGTCCGTCGTCGCACGCAAGGCGCCGACCAGGGCGGAGGTGGCGTCAGGATCGAGCACGCTCAACGTATCCGCCACGCGGAAGCGGCGCGCGCCGAGCGACTTCGCCGCCGCGATCACCTCGGCGAGGAATCCGACGTCCGCGCGCGAGGAATCCTCGCCGCCGACGGCGACTGCCAGTCCGCGCTCCCTTGCATAGCCGACCACGCGCTTGAGCAGCTCCAAAGCGGCGCTGCGGCCACCGCCGAGCTTGGCCGCGATCTGAACGTCCGATGTCGGAATCGAAACATTCACCATCGACACGCCGGCCGCGATCGCGGCATCGACGTCAGCCTCGCGCATCCGGCACCAGCCGATGATGGTCGCCGGCAGGCCGGCTTCGACGATGGCCCGGATCGCGGCGATCTCATCGGGCCCCATCGCCGGCGTTCCGGCCTCGATCTCGGGCACGCCGGCACGCGCCAGGGCGCGGGCGATCGCGAGCTTTTCTCCGAGCGCGAAGGCGACGCCCGGCGCCTGCTCGCCGTCGCGCAAGGTGGTGTCGTTCAGGATCACCCGGGGCATCGGGCTCCCAGATGTTGGGCTCGCGGCAGAGCCAGCATCCTGGGCGGTGTGCGGCCCACGCTGTCCGGGGACGTCAGGCATTCACTTGCTCCGTCGCAACCTGTGTACGGCCGCGAGAGTGAGATGCTCCGCCGGCCTTCCATCCACTCAGCAACGGCCGTGCCACCGTCGAAGGCTGCGCTACGGCACTGATTTATTGTGAGTTTTTACGACGGCGCACATTGTCGGATTTGTAACAGGGTCGGAAATCCAACGCAGCGCGACGGCCCGAGTGGACGGCGCAGGCCTGGCTTGGAACAGCGGCAACGTCAGGCGTGGCGCTTGCGACGGAGGTGGATGACGACGTCGATCCGCTCCATGCCGTAGCCGGGCAGCGGCTCGGGCAACTGGTCGAAGGCGACGTGCTCGGGCACGTCGATGAGCACGCCCTCGTCCTCATAGAAAAAGTGCGGATGCACCGTCGTGTTGGTGTCGAAGAACGACCTGGAGCCATCGACCCCGATCTGCCGCAGCAGGCCGATCTGCACGAACTGGTTGAGCGTATTGTAGATGGTTGCCTGTGAGATCTTCATGCCGGTCGCGACGGCCGCGGCATAGAGCACATCGGCGGTGATATGGCGGTCGCCATTGCCGAACAGGATCCGGCTCAATTGCTGACGCTGCTGGGTCGGACGAAGCCCGGCTTGCCGCAGCACCTCCTCGCAACGGCGCATCAGGACCTCGCCCGCTTCGCAGGTCTCCGCGACGGCGCACAGGCCACCGTCGGCTGTGCACGAGAATCCGAGCTGGGTCTCCATCAGCATCATCGCCGTTCCCGAAACTCACATCGCAGCGCGCGCGGCCGTGTCCTGCAACGCGACCTCGCGGCGCCGCTCCGCCATCCGGCTCTCGCCGCTCTCCTCACCAAAACAGAGCTCGAAATCGTTGCACTGGGTGCAGACCGGCGTCGTGCACATCACGAAGCCATCGTCCTCGCAAAGCATCCGATAGAAGAACCGCTTCCACCGCATGTTTCTGGTATTGCGGCTGGCCAGCGGCGCGAAATGGCGCATCAGCAGCCGCGACAATTCGGAGCGCTCGCGCAAGCCGAGGTCTTCCCAGAGATGGTTCGGCTCCATGGCACGGCGTGCCACCATGGCCGTGAGCCATCGGCCGACGTCGCCATCTGTCGAGCGCTGCGCCGCGAGCAGATCGCGCACCATCGCAATCTCGTCGTCATCGGGCGCCGCCGCAGCGCCGGCGATCGGCAGCCAGGACGAATCGATCGGCGCTGAGGGGAACAGCTGGGCCAGCAGTGTGATCAGTTCGACAGTCGAGAGCCCCACGCGTTCGGCGAGCGTGCCATGTTCCATCGCGGACACCGCGAGGATCGATGCGATCACGTGGCGGTCGAAGCTAGGATCGTTGTCGATCTGCGCGTCGGCCGGATCGGCACCTGTCAACAGATGGTAGATCTGGCGGCCACGATGCCGCTTGTCGTCTTCGAAAGACCCGTCGGTCGGCGATGGTTGCAGGCCTGCAGCGACCGATTGCGAGATATCAACGATTGCGATTGCCATAGCGCGATCCCCTGCTGCCTGCGGATGGGACATGCGATGAGGTACCGGCCTTCCGACGGGAGGAAGGCCGGTACCAAGACTGCTTAAGCCGTTGCGGCGAGATCGGCGGCAGTCTTTCCGATTTGGCTCTCGTCGACGGCCTTCATGATGCCGTGCTCCATGAGCATGTCTTCGAGCTCGTCCATCGTGATCGGGGTCGGGATGATGCCCTTGC
>JBARNF010000398.1:0-5701 GCA_049802835.1 Bradyrhizobium sp. | reverse complement strand
GAGATCTTCGGGCGCATCGAGCAGTGGACCATGACCAAGACCAAGTTCGAGGCCATGGACATCCTCAACGAATTCGACATCCCCTGCGGCCCGATCCTGTCGATGAAGGAGATCGCCGAGGACGAATAGCTCGCGCAAGACCGGCACCCCGGTCGAGGTCGACCATCCGTCCCGCGGCAAGGACCTCTCGGTCGGCAATCCCATCAAGCTGTCCGACAGCCCGGCGGACGTCACCCGGTCGCCTTTGCTCGGCGAGCACTCCGACGAGATCCTGCGCCAGGCGCTCGGCTTCAGCGATCACCAGGTCGCGGAGATCCACGACTCCGGCGCGCTCGATCCGCCGCGCAGGGAGGCCGCAGAGTAACGCGGCCCCCAAGACGGGATTACGATACTACCTAAGACGATCATGAGCCGCCCATTGGGGGCTCATTTCGTATGAAGACGCTGTTTCGATTGGAATCCCAAATCGTTGCATATCTGCTGCAGCGCAAAATCATCATACCGCCATGCAATATAATCCGTTGTATCTGGCATCTGGTATACGTAAATTCTCCTCAGTGAAATCGTCATGCCGCCAAACTGATGGAGACAAACCATGGCCAAGACTGTCGCCCTTCCCCTCGTCCAGTCCGTTTCCCTGTTCGGCCGTCTGCTGGCCGCGCTCGATCGCGTCCTGATGACGAGCGCCCGTGCGGCCAATCGCAACGGCGACCTGCCCTATTTCGGCCTCTGATTGCCAAACCGAGGCACTGCAACCGCAGTCTCGGATTAGCCTAAAGATTCAACCTCCCGACTGATGGCTCCGGATTTACCGGGGCCATTTTTTTGTGCTTTGCTCGTTCCAAAGTGCCGAACTCGACATCGCCGGATTCAACTTCGACGGGTTGAACCGGTATGCGACATATTGGCGCGTAACTCTGGAACCGCTTGAGCGCTGGCATAAGGCATACAAGGATGTGCTCCAGCGCCAGTCGAAAGCAAGAAGCGCATTGGGAGGACATATGACGGACTTGGCTCACGCGGGAGCCCCCGCAACGGCAAGAGTAAGCGACGCCTACCGCTGGACGCAGCTCGCCGTCGGCGTCTTGGCCATGGTGATGATTGCCAACTACCAGTATGGCTGGACGTTCTTCGTTCCTGACATTCAGAAGACGTTTGGCTGGGATCGTGCCTCGATCCAGTGGGCGTTCACGCTGTTCGTGCTGTTCGAAACCTGGCTGGTGCCGGTCGAAGGCTGGTTCGTCGACAAATACGGTCCGCGGATCGTCGTCCTCGCCGGCGGCGTGCTCTGCGCGATCGGCTGGATGATCAACGCCTACGCCACCAGCCTCAACGGCTACTATCTCGGCATGATCATCGCGGGCATCGGTGCCGGCGGCGTCTACGGCACCTGCGTCGGCAACGCGTTGAAATGGTTTCCCGACAAGCGCGGCCTCGCCGCCGGCATCACGGCAGCCGGCTTCGGCGCCGGCTCTGCGCTCACCGTGGCGCCGATTCAGGCCATGATCCGCGACTCCGGTTTCCAGACGACGTTCCTGTATTTCGGCCTCGGCCAGGGCATCATCATCGTCATCCTCGCCTTCTTCCTGTTCGCTCCGAAGGAAGGCCAGGTGCCGGCCGCCGTCCAGAACACGAACCTCGTGCAGAGCCGCCGCAACTACAATCCGACGGAAGTGATCCGCCAGCCGATCTTCTGGCTGATGTATTTCATGTTCGTGATCGTCGGTGCCGGCGGCCTGATGGTGACCGCCAATCTCAAGCCGATCGCGGGCGACTGGAAGGTCGACAACATTCCGGTCACGCTCGTCGGCCTGACCATGACCGCCGTGACCTTCGCGGCGACCATCGACCGCATCCTGAATGGCCTGACACGACCGTTCTTCGGCTGGATCTCGGACATGATCGGCCGCGAGAACACGATGTTCATCGCCTTCGGCATGGAAGGGATCGGCATCTGGGCCCTGTACATGCTGGGCCATGATCCGATCTGGTTCGTGATCCTGTCGGGCTTCGTGTTCTTCGCCTGGGGCGAGATCTACTCCCTCTTTCCCTCGACCTGCACGGACACGTTCGGGACCAAGTTCGCGACCACCAATGCCGGTCTGCTCTACACGGCGAAAGGAACGGCGGCGCTGCTGGTCCCGATCGCCAACTACGTGCAGCAATCGTCCGGGAGCTGGGACCAGGTGTTCATCATCGCGGCCGGCGCCAACATCCTGTCGTCGATCCTGGCGATTGCGGTGCTGAAGCCATGGCGCAAGGTCGTAGTCCAGAAGTCCATGCTGTAGGCTGCCGCGCCCGACAGTGCGGCGCACCAGAAAATAAAATGGAACGATTCCAAACAGTGAACGCTCGGCATTTTGCCGAGCGTTTTCTTTTGCTTAGGTCACGGATACCGCTGCGTTGCGCAGCAGCATCAGACAAACGCCGGTCACGGCCATATTGCAGGCTGGAATATATTATACCAGTATACCAAGACGCGTAGACGGGCGCCGCGGTAGCCGCGGCGGCAACCTGGAAGAGAGCGCGATTTTGGGAGGACTCATGGTTTCCAGCACAGAGGCAACACCGCCTGTTCAGGTACAATCCAGCAGCTTCCGCTGGATCCAGCTCGCGATGGGCATCGTCTGCATGGCGATGATCGCCAACCTGCAATACGGCTGGACACTGTTCGTCGATCCCATCGACGCGAAATTTCACTGGGGCCGCACCGCGATCCAGCTGGCCTTCACGATCTTCGTGGTCACCGAGACCTGGCTCGTGCCGGTCGAGGCCTGGTTCGTCGACAAATACGGTCCGCGCGTCGTCATCATGTTCGGTGGCGTCATGATCTCGCTGGCCTGGTTGCTGAACTCCTATGCCGACTCGCTCACGCTGCTGTACGCCGCGGCCGTGATCGGCGGCATCGGCGCCGGCGCCGTCTACGGCACCTGCGTCGGCAACGCGCTGAAATGGTTTCCCGACCGCCGCGGCCTTGCCGCCGGCGCAACCGCCGCCGGCTTCGGCGCCGGTGCCGCGCTCACCGTCGTGCCGATCGCCAGCATGATCGCCACGAGCGGCTATCAGAGCGCGTTCTTCACTTTCGGCATCGGCCAGGGCCTGGTCGTGTTCGTGCTCGCCCTCTTCCTCCGTCCGCCGACCCACGCCGCGCCGGCCAGGAAGAAGCAACTCAACCTGCCGCAGACCAGGATCGACTACACGCCGCCGCAGGTGCTGCGCGCCCCGATCTTCTGGATCATGTACCTGGTGTTCGTCATGGTCGCCTCCGGTGGCCTGATGACCGCGGCCCAGATCGCGCCGATCGCAAAGGACTTCGGGATCGCCAACGAACCGGTCGCCCTCGCCGGCTTCCAGATGGCGGCGCTGACCTTCGCGATCTCGCTCGACCGCATCTTCGACGGCTTCGGCCGTCCGCTGTTCGGCTGGGTCTCGGACAATATCGGCCGTGAGAACACGATGTTCATCGCGTTCGGCACCGGCGCGCTCATGCTGCTGACGCTGTCGACCTACGGGCACATCCCGTTCGTCTTCGTGCTCGCGACCGCAGTCTATTTCGGCGTGTTCGGCGAGATCTACAGCCTGTTTCCGGCGACCTCGGGCGACACGTTCGGCAGCAAATACGCGACGACCAACAACGGCATGCTCTACACGGCCAAGGGCACTGCATCGCTGCTCGTTCCGCTCGCGAGCCTGGTCTCCGCCAAATATGGCTGGCAGGCCGTGTTCGTGATCGGCGTCGCACTGAATGCGACGGCTGCGCTGATGGCGCTGTTCGTGATCAAGCCGCTGCGCCGCGCCTTCATCCTCGGCAAGGAGGCCGCAGCGGCCGAGCCGGCGGCACAGGACGCCCGCCCGGCCTGACCGCCCTGCATCTTCCCACACCTTCAAGAGGCGCATCCCGGTGCGCCTCTTTTTTTGTGGGCTGGCGCCTGAGCCGGAGGGCGGGGAGGCCATGAGAATGGACAGCGTATCTGACGTGATTTGAATGAACCTGAGCGCACAAAAAGCATTCAAGCCGATTGACTTCTGGCATAATGTATACCAGACTTCAGGCATTCACTAAAACCAACGGGAGGGTGCCATGAAAGTCGGAGACATCCTGCGCAACAAGACGGCGCGCGTGATTACGGTGCGAATGAACGAGACCGTCGGCGTGGCGGCGCAGCTGATGCGCGCCAGCAATGTCAGCGCTCTCGTCGTCAAGGACGTCGTCCGCACCGAGGGCAACACCGCGGCCGGCATGTTCACCGAACGCGATGTCGTGCGCGCCATCGCCGAGCACGGCGCTGCCGGCGTCACCCTGAAGGTCTCGCAGCTGATCTCGCCGCAACGGCTGATCTCCTGCAGCACCGAGGACACGCTCGAGCATGTGCGGCACCTGATGAACGTGCACCACATCCGCCACCTCCCCGTGATCGTCGATTTCACGCTCGCCGGCGTCATCAGCATGCGCGACGTCTCGACCGCCTACGACGAAGCGGAAGCACCTGTCGCCGCCTGACGCAGCACGTCTGGTCAGCGGAACCATGTCGTCGCGAACGAAGTCTTGTGGGAACGGCGCACCGCCTGTTAGGCGGTGCACCGACAAGAGCGGCACAGTCAGGTCGCCGCTCATTTTGGCCCGACAGGATTCCTCGCGATGAAAGCCTATGTCTATGGCGCCGGGGGCGCCGCGATCACCGACGTCGCCAAACCCACGCCGACGGGCGCGCAAGTCCTGGTACGCGTGCGTGCCTGCGGCCTCAACCGCGCCGATCTCGGCATGACCACGGGGCATGCTCACGGCGCGGCCGGCGGCACCGGCACGGTGCTCGGGATGGAATGGGCCGGCGAGGTCGCGGAGCTCGGCCCCGACGCCAAGGGCGTGAAGGTCGGCGACAAGGTGATGGGCTCCGGAGCGGCGGCCTTCGCCGAATACACGCTCACCGACCACGGCCGGCTGTTCAGCGCACCGTCGAACATGAATTTCGACGAGGCCGCCACGCTGCCGATCGCGCTGACGACGATGCACAATGCCGTCGTCACCAATGGCGCGCTCCAGCCCGGCCAGAGCGTGCTGATCCAGGGCGCGAGCTCCGGCGTCGGCCTGATGGCGATGCAGATCGCGAGGCTCAAGGGCGCCGCGCTCGTGATCGGCTCCTCCACCGATGCGACGCGCCGCGGACGCCTGACCGAATTCGGCGCCGATCTCGCCATCGATTCCAGCGACCCCGCCTGGGTCGACCAGGTGCTGAAGGCGACCAACGGCCATGGCGTCGACCTGATCATCGACCAGGTGTCGGGCAAGGTCGCCAACCAGAACCTCGCCGCGACCAAGGTGCTCGGACGCATCATCAATGTCGGCCGCCTCGGCGGAACCCACGCCGACTTCAACTTCGACCTGCACGCGGCGCGCCGCATCAGCTATGTCGGCGTCACCTTCCGCACCCGCTCGATCGAGGAGATCCGTGCGATCTTCGACGAGGTGAAGAACGACATCTGGGGCTCCGTGGAATCCCGGACGCTGCGGCTGCCGATCGATCGCGTCTTCGCCTTCGACGACATCGGCGAGGCTTTCGCCCACATGGAAGCCAACCAGCATCTCGGCAAGATCGTGGTGACCTTGTGAGCCGGATGTTCTGACATTTAGACGCAATCAAAACAGCGTGCGGCAAAGACGATTTTGCCGCGCGATGCTGGCTTTCACGGCCCTCTCTCGGCT
>JBARNF010000397.1:0-2957 GCA_049802835.1 Bradyrhizobium sp. | reverse complement strand
ATCCTCTCCCTCATCGACGCTGCAGCGCACTGGCCGGAGCGCGGTGCGCTCGTTGGCCTCGACTTGGGCACCAAGACGATCGGCGTCGCCGTGTCCGATCCCGACCGCAAGCTCGCGACCGGCGTCGAGACCATCCAGCGCAAGGCCTTCAAGGCCGACGCGGCGCGGCTGCTCAGCCTGGCTGCCGAGCGCAAGGTGGTCGGCATCGTGCTCGGCTTCCCCATCAACATGGATGGCAGCGAGGGACCGCGGGCACAATCGACCCGCGCGTTCGCGCGCAACCTTGCCAATCTGACGGCGCTGCCAATCGGGCTGTGGGACGAGCGGTTGTCGACAGCCGCCGTCGAGCGCGAGCTGATCGGCATGGACGTCAGCCGCGCCCGGCGCGCCCAAGTGATCGATACCCACGCCGCGATCTTCATCCTCCAGGGCGCGCTCGACCGGCTGACGACGCTGCGCCGGTCCGGCCCGTAACAAGATGGGCACGGTCATTGCGGCGCTGGCGCCGGTGTTCCTGCTGATCGTCCTCGGCTTCGGTCTCCGCCGCAGTCTGATGCGGCTCGATACGCAATGGCATGGGCTCGAGCGCCTCACATATTATGTGCTGTTTCCCGCGCTCCTGGTGCAAAGCCTGGTCAAGGCGGATCTCGGCAAGGTCCCGGTCGCAGGCGTCGGGGGCGCGTTGTTCCTCGCGGCGCTCGTGATGTCCCTGCTCTGCCTTGGCCTGCGGCCGCTGCTCGCGCGAACGGGCATCGAGGGTCCGGCCTTCACCTCGATCTTCCAGGGCGCGACCCGCTGGCAGACCTATGTTGCGCTCAGCGTCTCCGGCAGCCTGTTCGGGCCGAGCGGGCTCGCCGTCGCCTCGGTCGGAATGATCGCGATCATCCCGATGGTCAACGTGTTCAGCGTCGCCGTGCTCGCCCATTATGCCTCGGCCACCCGCCGCTCGACCGGCGAGATCGTCGCCACCATCGTCCGCAATCCGCTGATCTGGGCTTGCGTCGTCGGCCTCGCGCTCAATGTGCTTCACCTGCCTCTGCCAAAGGTCTGGCATGCCGCCGCGGATGCGCTCGGACAAGCCTCGCTGCCGATCGGCCTCCTGGTGACGGGCGCGGGTCTTCACTTCGAGGGGCTGCGACGTGCGGGGCCGGCTGCCGCCCTCGGCGTGGTGCTCAAGCTCGTGCTGATGCCGATCCTCGCCATCGCCCTTGCCACCTGGTTCGGCGTCACCGGCCCGAACCTCGTCGTCGTCGCCATCTGCGCCTCGGTTCCGACCTCGCCGAGCGCCTATGTGCTGGCCAAGCAGATGGGCGGCGACGCGCCATTGCTGGCGCAGATCATCTCGCTGCAGACCGTGCTGGCGGCGCTGACGATGCCGCTCGCGATCGCCTGGGCCGGCTGAGCACTGCGGCTAGGAGTGGCCGCTCGCAAGCCACATCGTCTGTACCGTGGCGGCGAGGTTGTTCAATCCATGCAGCACGATGGTCAGTCCGGTCGAATGGCTCACCGAGCGCAGATAGCCGAACCACAGGCCGAGCGCGAACACTTCGAGGAAGAAGTACCAGTCGTATTGCAGATGCATCGCGGTCCAGACCAGCGACGACAGCACGATCGCGCCAGGCACCCGCAGGAACGAATCCGACCAGCCGCGATAGAGGAAGCCGCGGGCGAACAACTCCTCCGACAGCGGAGCTGCGACGCAGAAGGCGAGCACCATCAGCCAGACCGTGCCGTCGCCCTTCGCCGTCTTCAGGACATCCATCATGAAGCCCGGCGAGATCTCGCGGCCGGTGGCGCGCGACATCAGGTCCCATCCCATGACGATGACGATCATGCCGACGATGCCGATCGCAACATATTTCCAGGACGTCCGGCGCAGCCCCAGATATTCAGCGAACGGCGTGCGAGTATGGCGCACGGCGAAATAGACCGCGAGCAGCACCGCAGGGACGCCCATGATCACCGACAGCGACAAGGTCAGTCCGCGGCTTGCGATATGGACCAGCGCGCTGGCATCGATCGGCCCACCGTGGACCAGCAGGAAATAGCCGACCACCGCAGCCTGGCCGGCAAACAGCGCGATGAAGATAATGACGCCCCACAGAAGGGTCCACCAGAAGCCGAGCGTGCGCGGCTGATGCTTCGCCGGGATTACCTGCTGGGGCGGATTGGCCGGATCGAGGGAATCCAGGACGACGGCTTCGGGAGACTCGGTCAAGGCAGGGCACGCTCCAGCAAGGCACGGATGTCGGCGGGTTCGAGATCAACAGCGCCATACATGCTCGGATGGGTCGAGGCGAGACGCGTCGCGGCGAACAGCTCGGCCTCCCGGGGCGTCACTGCGTTGAGCGCGGCACAAGCCGCCAGCAGCGCCAGCCTCTCGACCGCGAGCCGCGCAACGCGCTCGCTGTCGCCTCGCCGGAATGCCTGGCCGATCGCAGCGACGGCTTCGGCGGCGCCGGGAAGTCCGTTCGTTTCCATAGCCAAGGCCTTCAGGACCGCGGCGGCCGCCTCCGGCTCGCGCGACAGCGCGCGCAGCACGTCCAGGCACATCACGTTGCCGGAGCCTTCCCAGATCGCGTTCACAGGCGACTCCCGGAAGTGGCGGGCGAGAATGCCGTCCTCGACATAGCCGTTGCCACCGAGGCACTCCATCGCCTCATAGAGCAATGGCGGCGCGCTCTTGCACACCCAATATTTGATCGCGGGCGTCAGCAGCCGCATGTAGGCCGCCTCGTTCGCATCCGCCGGCGCGCGGTCGAAAGACTGACACAGCCGCATCACCAGCGCCACGGTCGCCTCGACATGAACAGCCATGTCGGCAAGCACCGCCTGCATCAGCGGCTGATCGGCGAGATGCCTCTGGAACACGCTGCGATGACGCGCATGATGGAGCGCATGCGCCAGTCCCGATCGCATCAGCCCCGCCGATGAGATCGCGCAATCCTGCCGCGTCA
>JBARNF010000396.1:0-9637 GCA_049802835.1 Bradyrhizobium sp. | reverse complement strand
TGACGGAGGCGGCGTCGGCGCAGAGAACGGCGAGGAGAGGCCCGAACCGAAAGGGGAAGCGAAATCAGAACCGAACGTCGGGCTCGTTGTCTGGGCGATACCCTGCAGCAGCCTGATCAGCGCATCCTTGTCATAAGAGCTTGTCATAGACCTGCCTGGCAATGACTACCGCTAAGACCGCCACCACGGCCAGCGGCAGATAGAATCCCGCCACTGACCAGCTGAAGAAGGCAGGCCAATAGGGCGAAACCGGGTTTTCCTTGTTGCCGATGTTGAAGGTGGGCGAGCTGTCCCAGCCTTCTGCGGCGACGGCGTCGAATCGCTTCCGGAATCGGCGCTCGACTTGAAGGTAGCGCGCATCCAGGAAGGCAAAGGCCAGGATCGGCACCAGCGTTAGCAAGGCGACGATGGGGCGCTGCAGGGTGATGGCGAAGCCGGCGATAGCGACCGAGATGGTGATGCAGTAGTTCTTGAGGGTCGCGCATTGCGCCGCCACGCGCGTCACGACCCCCTGAAGCATCTCCAGCTGCTTCAACCTCAGATCGGCGATTTTTTCCGGCGACAGCGGCATGGGGGTAGATTAGAACGGATTGGGAACATCGACAAGGCGGTTCCCGGTGCTATCCATCGGAATTTCAATGGAAAAGGCCCGGGGCTTTCGCTCGACCGGGCTTTTAAAAAGGCTTGCGCTGAAGGTATGCAAGCAAAGGGACCAAACGAGGCGCACCTGGCAACATCGTGAAGCGATTTGGCTGTTTAACGGCCGGCGGGCTTGGCAGGTCAAGCTTTCCGCTTCTTGAAGGGCGACAGCAGCGCCGTCGGCATCTTCTTGCCTAACCTACTTGCAACAAACCGAAGCTGACTGTCATCTATTCCATAGACATAGTTGATAGCTTGCAGCGCAACGCCAGCATTAACTTTCTTCACGAGTTCATCAGCGTCCATTGCTTTAATTCGCTTGAACATGTGTTCGCTCGGTACAGCGAAAAAGATGGCAGTCGGCGATATGGGCATAGCAAGATGTGCATTGGGGCCGTCGAGTCCCTTCGACATGATAACAGGACGATCCGACGTCAACACAGAGTGTTTGGCTCCTCCTACGTGGTACGTGAACCACATCATGTTGTCCGCGATCGCCCTTATAGCGGACTCCGAATTGATTAGGCCCGGCAACGCAAACTGTGCAGGCGCAGCGACTTTCCGAACGCGTATTTTTGATTTTGTCTCTTTGGCCCGACTGATTTCCTCCGCTGTCGCTGCTGTGACCGAGAAAGAGCCGTCGTCGAGGCTTCGCTGCACGGCGCCGATCTGCTCGGGATTTCGTAGACTCAGTGAGTAGATGAATCTGGCCCAATAAATAGTCCGCATCCAATCTGGTTCGTTGTCCCCAGCTGGTTCGGTCTGCTTCAACATCGCAGTCATCGCCTCGGCAGCTCGGCTATCGACTGTCTGCATGAATTGCTTTTCGACGAATTGGGTTTGCTCTATTGGAAGACCGGGGACCGTGTAGAGGTTGCCTAAATATGCGGTCGCTGCGGGATGCTTTCGCTTGACCTTTGTCTCCCCGTATGGACGGCTGTACTCACAGAGCCGACCGTCGCGGCCGGCCCATTGCTTCAGATAAAAAACCGGGATGTAGTGGTGTCGGGTCGGCTCGGACACGGCTGCCTCCTGCGGATCGGGGCTGGCAGAACGGTAGGAACACATCTACCAGTTCCGGTGGTCCAAGTGAAATCGACAAGCAGAATGGCTGGTTTGATCTGTCTGTAGGGCCTCCGCGCGATCCCCTCGATGGCCTTTTGCGGGTTGGTTCAGTGGCGAGCCTTGCGCTCTAGTTAGCAGTACGCACACGGTCGCGGCCACCTTGCCGAGTGGGGCGGGTTGTTGAGAATTGCTCTATGGACAGTGATAAGCCCAGTGTGCAAGTCGAACGACTTAAAGTGGAGATCGGCCCTAGCCCGACATAGGCCAACTAAGGGGGTAGGGAACGAAGAAGGGTTCTTGTCGCCGATGCGACTCGAAGATCGTGCTCGCCAAACTCTTATTAAGCCGTGCTATGAACTAGAACGGAGATTTCCCGTCGCCGCTCAATTCTGAAAGGGCAATGGCGTATGGGTGAAGTCGCAGACCGCTTCTATCAGAAGACGTACTGCTCGTGCGTCCCAATCGATGCGATCGATGGGCGCTTCCCAATAATGGGACATTACATAAGCTGCATGGCGCGCCTTCACTCCCAGTCCTGCGATCGTGCGTGCCGGGGTTGCCATAATCGCCCGCTCGATCGGGTCGAGGCGAGCCAAGATGGCCTCTACCTTTCTCATCTTGACGTCCTGCCCGCCCTCACTGCCGTGCACCGGTAGGCCGGATTCTAGACCGGTTGCGTCGCTAACATTCTGACTGGCGACTAATTCCGCAGCAAGCTCGTTGAACTGGGCTTCGAGCGCGAGGAGACCCGCGTCATCGTCCGTCGGCGGCAATAGGAAATTGGAAGATTGGGAATGCGACGACTCAAAAAGAGCGCCCTCTCGATCTGAAGAGTGACTGTCTCGCATCTTCGCTCTCTCCCTTTTCTGCATTTGCGACCTATTCGGATTCGTCGACATGTGGATCTCTGTTCAAATCCGCATTCTGTTGAGTATACTCAATTGATGAGTATGCTCAACAGGTCGCATTCGTTTGCGAATGAACGACTTGCGGAACACAGTCGCCCGCAATCTTCGGCGGCTCAGAACCGATAAGGGTTGGAGCCAGGAAGAGCTGGCTTTTCGAGCGAAAGTTGACCGGAGCTACATCAGTCAGTTGGAAACCGGTGTCTACAGCGCGTCCGTCACTATGCTCGGCAAGCTGTCTAAGGCCCTTGGGGTAGAGGCCAGCGAGCTTCTAAAGCCCTGAATAGGCTATTAGGCGTCGGGTCCAAACGCGGATCGCCTTCTAACCCTTTGATCGGACTGGCAAGGGCGGGGTCAATGCTGCGGGCTGATTCACGCGAAGGACAAGGTGGTGCCGGGGATGGCGGTGATCGATCCTGACGCGATCAAGGCCGCGCTCAAGCCGTATTTCGGCGGACTCCAATCCGAAGGTGGTCCGATGGATCATACCCGTACCGCGCCGCCTCGTCGGTATTCGTGATGGGGGCGCGACGGCGCCCGCAGTACGTCCTTGTCTGCTTGGGGGCCCCGACCGGGCCCGTGGCAGGCGGTCAAGGCCGAAGCCGTGAAGCAGGGACGCGATAGCGCCAGCCTTTACGACCTGCCGCCGGCCCGGCCCACTGTCGCCGGCAGGAGGACAAGCCACAGGGCTCACCGGACTTCATCGAATTCGCCTTGTGGACGCCACGAGACCGGATCTGCGATCCAGCGGTTGATGTCGGATTCATGCCAGCCGGCGCCTTTGGTGCTGATTTTGAGCTGAGCCGGGAACGTGCCCTCGGCAATTTTGCGGTAGATGGTGGACCGGGACAGCCCGGTCCTCGCGAGGACGGTCTTCAAACGGATGATACGATCTGGTTCGCGCATGGCCGCGCTGCCTCCTGTCGGCCGTTGCTGACAATTGTTGAGACCAGACAGGAAAGGAATTGGAGGGCACGCAAGAGGGTTTTTAGACGTGCCGTACTGTGGCGAAGAACTGGCAGTAAATCGGATGGTTCAAATTCCGATGCCCCGACCTCGGCCAAGGTCGATGCCGTGGCTGAAGGCGAGTTCGAGGCCGAGTCGGCGGCCTGATTCGAACGCGATGCCGAGTTCGATCTTGCGGTTGGCGAGGATGGACTCCAGCTGCGGATCGCGTTCGAGGCTTTTCGCCATATCGCCCATCGCCGAGCGCGTCGCCTTGTAACCGGCCATGTCGCCGGCCTGATACTGGCGCTGGCTGGCATGGTCGAGCTTCTGCCAGCGCTCCACGAAGCGATCGGCGCGGCGGCTCGGATCGGTGCGGAGTTCGGTCTCGAGCTGGAGCGCGCGCACTGCGCGACTGACCTGGCCGCCAGCCGCCTCGCGGGCCAGTTCAGGGCTCTTTCTGTAGGCGGCCTCGGCGTCGTGCGAGCCATAGGGCCGGACCCCCTCGAAGGCCTGTCGGGCCTTCTGCAGCTCCTTGACCTGGTCCGGACTTGCTCTGCCGCCTGTCTCCTGCACCATGAAGATCGCATCCACGGCGTGAGCGTGGCGCACCAGCGCCCGGGTCCGCACGCGCCGGAGTTCCTTGTCCGCCTCTTCCAGCACCTTCCTGCCCGGCGTTGCGGTTGCGCGCCGTTCGGCTCCCGTATCGCTCCTCTCCCTTTCCGGCGCTTCCCGCTCCGGCCTCCGTCCGCCATTCCGGTCGGATACCTGTCCAGGGACGCGCAGGCCGTCGATCATGTCGCGGAGCTTCTCCGGCACGACCCTGCGCACGATCTCGGCCACGCGCTCACGGAAGGTGATCCCACGCCGCTCGGCGTAGCTTCGGACCGGATCGGCTCGCTCATAGTCGGAGGCCATGTCCTTGGCGCGATCACGCGACAGGGCACGGGCGAGCCGGTCCTGACCCGCAAAGTCGTCGCGGCCATAGTGCAGCTCCACTCCGTCGCGATGCCGTGACAGGGCGACATAGCTGCTGTGGGCATCCATGCCGGGCGTCGCCAGCACATGGGCACGGTCCACCGTCATGCCCTGCGCCTTGTGGATCGTCGCCGCATAGCCATGGTCGATCCGGTTGTAGTCCTTGAGGTCGAAGTGCACGGACCGGCCATCGTCGGTCTGCACGGTCACGGATAGCGCGCTGACTTCCCCAATCGTCCCGAGCGTGCCGTTCTTCACGCCAAGCCCGCGCTCGTTCTGCAGGAACATGATGCGATCGCCGCTGGCAAATGTTCTCGCGCCGCGCTCGACTGTGACACGCACCTCGTCACCGAGATCTCCCGCGGCCCGCATCCGCTCGCGCGCTGCCTCGTTCAGCACCCGGACCTCGTCATTAGTATGGGTCAGGATGATCCGGCTCCGATCCGGCGAGACCTGCCGGTCGAGGTCCCAGCGCGCGATCAGATCGCTGCGCGCCTGCTCGCGGGTCATCGCCTCATGCACCATGCCATTCGCACGATAGGCTTCCAGCGCATGGTCGACTTTGCCGGTCGCCAGATTGCGCGTGGCGTCGCGCTGCCAGTCTTCGCGCTGACGGCGCACCTCGCCGATCTCCGCCCCGCCATGACGCTCATGGATCGACCGGAACGCTGCGCCCGCCTCGATGGCCTGCAGCTGCTGCGGGTCGCCGACCAGCACGACCTTGGCGCCGGCCTCAGCAGCATGCGACAGCACGCGCTCGAGCTGGCGCGTGCCGACCATCCCCGCCTCATCGATGACAAGCACATCGCTCGATTTGAGCAGATCACGACCTTGCTCCCAGCCGTGCTCCAGGCTGGCAATGGTGCGAGAAGATATGCCCGATCCACTCTGGAGGTTTTCCGCCGCGATGCCGGACAGCGCCACGCCCCGCACCTCGAAGCCGGCCGCTTCCCACGCCTCCCGTGCCAGCCCCAACATTGCGCTCTTACCCGTCCCGGCATGGCCGACCACGACGCTGAGATCGCGTCCATCCGTGACATGCGCCAGCGCCTCGGCCTGCTCGGACGACAGCACCAGGCAGCGCGCTTGCGCCCGCGCCAAAGCGGCTTGGCGGTCGGCGTCACGCACCCCATGGCGCTCTCGGTCCGCCATCAATTCAGCGGCCCGGTGCAGGCGCTGCTCCGCCTCGATCATTCCGCGGGTAGTGAACCGATCCTCGCCGCGCCCATCCTTGCCCAGCTCGACCAGATCGGGCGCTCCCTGCATTGCGCCCACAACCTGGTTGAACTGGTCGAGCCCGTCACTGTGCCGGTGAGCAAACTTGGCCAGGTCGCGGCGTGTGAAGGTCGATTGCTGCTGGGTGATGGCGTCCAGTCCAAGGGCGGGATCGGCGATGATCCGCGCGCCGTTGTTCCGCGCGATCTCGCGGTGCATCTCGGCGCGGTCGGCCCCAAACCCTTCGCCCGCAATGCCCCGACCTTCGATCCGTTTTGCCGGCGCGCCGATCTGGCTTTGCGGCTCCAGCGCGATGCCCTGCGCTTCCAGACTGCGGTGGTCGATCCGCGCGTCGATATCGAGCTCCGTCAGCCGCTCGTTGGCCAGCTCGGCCCAACGTTCGCGCCAGCGTTCGACCATCTCGGTCCGGTTCCAGTCTCGTACCTTTTTGCCAAAGCCGTTCTGATCGACCGCGCGCATAGTCAGCATGACATGGGCATGAGGTTTGGGCATGCCGTCCTCGGCCAAGTCCCAATGCACATTGAGATCGGCGATCATGCCAAAGTCGACGAACTCGCTCCGAACGAAATCGCGGGCTAGTTCGATGCCCTGCGCCTCAGTCAGCTCGCGCGGAAGGGCAAACTCCACCTCGCGTGCAAGCTGGGCATCCTTCCGGACTTCGAACGCCTCGACATCATTCCAGAGCCGTTCGCGATCTCCCCACGCCTCCGGCGCGTTCTCCGGCAGCATCACCTCGGAATGGACGACGCCGCGCTTCGCGGAAAAGTCCTGATCACGGCCGAGCCGCTCGTCACGCAGCCGCAACGCCGAGCGGTAGGCGGCCGACGCCACCACGCTGCTCCCGGCCTTCCGGCCAATGACCTTGACGTGAAGATGATAGATCGCCATCGCGATCCAATCACTGGCACAGCGAAGCGCACGTCGGAACGACGTATAAGCGCGCCCTCCCCCGAAAAAATCTCGGGAGGGACTACGCCGTCTCAAGCCGTCCTGGCGACCTTACAGAATTGCGCGGGGTGCCGAGCTATAATTTCTCCATCAACACTGATGGAGACGACGATGCGCAAACCAAGGGACTTTGATGCGGACCTGAAGGCACTCGAAGACAAGGCGCGCGGGCTGAAAACCCGCAAGGTCCGCCAGCTCGGCGAACTGGTGATCGCTACTGGCGCCGACACGCTCACCGCTGAAGAACTGGCCGGCGCGTTAATCGTGCTGGCCGAGACCAAAGAGGCCGGAAGGAGGGAGGCCTGGGCCAAGCGCGGGGCCGCGTTCTTTCAAGGCCGGGCGCGGCGCAATGCTCCAGCAACTGACCGCAACATTAATGGCGCTTCTGCGCAACCGAACGGCCCGCAATCGGCACCGAGCCGCAAAGGCGCGACATGACATGCGCACCTGGCAGGTCGAGCGTCGCAAGCGCACGCGGCACCTGATCGAACTCGGCGGCCTCGTCATCAAGGCTGGAGTCGTGGACCTGACTGGCGATGATCGCGCCATCATCCTTGGCGCGCTTGGCTGGATCGCGGACAAACTCCAAAGCGATCAAGGCGAAAATGCACGTAAGCTGTGGGCCGCGAATGGAAAGCAAGCGTTCGAGGCCGACCCAGCAACACACGAGGTGACAGATCGAGCTATATCAACAGTTCGCCGATGATGTGCGGCAAGGGAATGTCGATGAACGACTGGGCGCGGAACGTCTTTCGAGAATGAGATCGGCTCTGGAAGAAATGCAATGGAACTCGTGATCCGCCAAAACGATAATGAGCTTCGCACGCGGGAGATAGTCAGTGCATGCCGCCAGTCGATCCGAGACAGTACACATATGACGAGTACCGCCTGATTGAACCCCGTGAGCAGGCATCGCGAGCGCTATAATGGGTTCGCGCGAAGGTCAGGCGGCCTGCTGATAGGCGTTTGGCGCAGGAGTTTGCATTCGCACGGTACGCGGGAAGATTCGCGATATGGGCGACGAGGTCGGCGAGCCAGTCCCTGGGGTCGACGTCGTCTAGGCGACGGGGCGCGATGGCAGCCGCGCTGGCTGCTGTGCAGAAGCCGATGGCGAAGACGCAAGCTCTGCTCTGAGTGGTGCAGGATCAGGGCTCCCGCTTCTGGACGGTTCCCTCACCGAAAGTGGTCAGCCGTGTCAGCCTGCAGCCCCCTCAAGCAATTCTGCAGGTCCCAGGCGCTGCGCGCCAGCTGCATGGCCGAGGAGTAGATCGCGGCGCGACATTTCGTGACGGTTGGGGTCGTCAACAAACGCCCAAGGCTGAAGGCGGTCTTGACGGAGATGATTAATGTCTACGCCGCTGATGACAGGACGCTCGAGCGATTGATGGCGTTTGAATTTGCAGTAACCGAGTATCGCGTACGCAAGTAGGAGTCCAAGGAAGGACAGACGCTTCGGCTGCGATACGCTTCAGTATTTCCCACTTCAATCGATTGAGTAGACGCTTCCAATCGAAGGGCTTAAGTCGTCGGATTTGCATCCCACAAGGCGGCCGGCGAGTACCGCTGGGCGATCTGTTCGACGCCGATGACGGTAGATGGCCACAGGATGTCGCACCGCTCGATCGTCTTGTGGCGGAGAAGCTGCAAGCCGAAGCGAAACGAATTGACGCAGAGGGCTGGGGTGTAGCGCGGTCCCGGGGAGCTCGAATGATCGGAATCTACGATAGCCAGGTGGCTACTGGCCAGTCGCGCGTCCTTCTAAACTTGACCCGCTCGATTAAGCCTAAATCCCACTTGATCATGCTCGAACGACAGCCGTGTGCGGATGCTGGCGACTATTCGGGTCTCTCAGACGAGGTCGACAATCATCGGACGCAACTGTCCGGCTGCAGCGTTGCTTTCGAAATTACTGTCGGTCGGCAGCGGAGTGAATGCTGGCGCTAATCCCAACGCCTAACACGTCACGATCGTCCAGGCGCTGTGACCTTGCCCCCGAGTTTTGTCCAGGTCTGAGTTCGTTCGGGCGGTTGGATGTGCCCCATCCGGGCGGTGGTAGCGGCGGGAGCTGGCGCGGAGCTCTCGACATAGCGCAGCGCCAGATCCCGACGCGGATTGCAGGTGGCGGCGAGCTCGGATGGCGTCTTCCATCCAAGCTGCGAGTGCGGCCGAGCGTCGTTATAGTCGGCCCGCCAGTATCGGAGCGCGACGCGGGCCTTGGCGAGCGAGGTGAACAGCGTCTCGTTCAGCAGTTCATCCCGCAGGCGGCCGTTGAAGCTCTCGATGAAGGCGTCCTGCATGGGTTGCCCGGCGCGATGTAGTGCCAGCGACACGGCTCTGATCGGTCCATCTCAGGATGGCATTGCTCGTGAGCTCGCTGCCGTTGTCGCTCACCGCCATCCTGGGCTTGCCGCGTTTGGCGACCAGCCGGTCCAGCTCCCGAGCGACCCGGGCGCCCGACAGTGAGGTGTCGGCCACCATCGCCAGGCACTCGCGGGTGCAGTCGTCGACCACGGTCAGGATGCGGAGGCGCCGGCCATCGGTCATCTGATCCGACACGAAGTCGAGCGACCAGCGATCATTCGGTAGCACTGGCACCGTCATCGGCGCTCGTGTCCCGATAGCGCGCTTGCGGCCACCTCTGCGGCGCGCCGTGAGCCGCTCCTCCCGGTACAGCCGGAACAGCTTCTTGTGATGCCTCTGCAGTTGTGCTGCCGGCGGCAAGGGCGGCCCCCCTGTCGGTGAGTGCCATTCAGCTTTGGGGGGCTGACCACGGCTTATCTGCGCCAATTACTCGTTTGGGTCGTACGGGCCGAGATTTCTTTGACGGCCCAATTGCGACTAGAGCCGACGTCGCTTGCATTACGTTCGCCAGATTGGCGGCACCCTGTGGATCATCTTATGGCTGATCGAAGGGGGCGAGC
>JBARNF010000395.1:0-10757 GCA_049802835.1 Bradyrhizobium sp. | reverse complement strand
ATTCCCGCCGCATCTCTCGATGCGGCGGGAGACGAGATCCCACGGGCCATCGTCAACTGAGACATTCCGACGCACGGTGGCGAGCTTGGGGACGGTATCAAGGTCAGGCTTTATCCCATCAGCAATTGAACACTGGACCTGAGCTCTACCCAGGAGGTTTCGAGTGTTGCTGCGCCGCGACACTTTGCGACCGATTGTCATTCTCAGACACAGATCGAAACCTTTCTCATTCTAGCCACCTACGGAACCCACTTTTGGTCCGATTGCCTTTGAGTTTGCCACTCGTTCGCAATTGGCGCAGCCGGATTGCGCGCAAACCAACGAACCCAAGAACAAGTATTGCGTAGCGAGTGGGGTAGTCGAATATGGGTAAGGCAGTCTTTCCAAGAAGCTTGCGCGGAACGATCGCGCCCGAGGGATATCCATCTTCGGACGTTTCCGGCGTCACGGTCTCAGCGGTCGCCGGCCTGATCGCAGTCGCTTCCTTCACCAGCGCCGAAGCCCAGCAGGCGCCCCTGCCGTCCGTCAACGTCGAAGCTCCGACCGCCCGTCCCAAGCCGGCGGCTTCCCGGCCCACGGCCGACCAGATTCGCGCCCGCGACGCACTGCGCCGCGCCGCACGTCAGCAGCAGCAACAACAGGCGGCGGCACCGAAGCCCACCCTGCCGCCCGACCGCAACCCCTATTCCAGCCCCGCCTCGGACTACAAGGGCGAGCGGCTGCAGGCCTCCGGCAAGTTCCCGGAGAAGCTGCTCAACACGCCCAAGACCGTCACGGTCCTCAGCAAGGAGATCCTGGCGGACAAGAACTCCACCAGCCT
This sequence comes from Bradyrhizobium sp., assembly GCA_049802835.1. Lineage (GTDB taxonomy): Bacteria > Pseudomonadota > Alphaproteobacteria > Rhizobiales > Xanthobacteraceae > Bradyrhizobium. The sequence continues at coordinate 9,937 of JBARNF010000395.1, read as the reverse complement.
CAAATCCGCCGTGCTCTCAACGGCCGGCGTGACGCTCGGCACCGGCGAAGGCGGCAACGCGTTCGGCGACCGCTTCTTCATCCGCGGCTTCGACGCCCGTAACGACGTCTTCATCGACGGCGTGCGTGACGCCGGCGTCTCCGTGCGTGAGAACTTCTTCACCGAGCAGGTCGAGATCCTGCGCGGACCGGCGTCGTCCTTCGCCGGCCGCGGCACCACCGGCGGCGCCATCAACATCGTGACCAAGCAGGCCACGACCGAGCAAAGCTTCTACAACATGGACACCACGCTCGGCACCGACAAGACCAAGCGTATCGTCATCGACGTCAACCAGAAGATCACGCCGACCTTCGCCGCGCGCGTCGGCGGGCTGTTCCAGGATGCCGGCGTCGCCGGGCGCGACTACGTCACCGACAACCGCAATGGCGGCTTCATCGCCACCAAGTGGACGCCCCTGGACACCGTCACCCTCACAGCCAACTACATCCACAGCGAGGTCTACGGCCGTCCGGACTTCGGCGTGCCGTACTACCGGCAGGCGGGTAACCTGACGCCCGGCGCGCCGTTCCCTGAAGTCGGCTCCCCGCGCAATGCCTGGTACGGCTTCGTCAACCGCGACTTCTCGCGCATCGGCCAGGACATCGGCTCGTTCAACGCCGAGGTGAAGATCACTCCCGACCTGACGATCTCCGACAAGGTCCGGGTGTCGCGCTCGACCCTGAACTACATCGGCACGCTGCCGGAAGGTGCGACCAACATCAATCCGCCGGAAGGTGCGGTGATCAGGGCCAACCCGCAGAGCCGCTTCCAGCAGACCGACGTGCTCGCCAACCAGCTCGATGCGACCTACAAATTCGATACCGGCAACTTCAAACATACCCTGGTCGCCGGTCTCGAAGTCTCGCAGGAAAAGGCCCTGATCAACAGCTACACCGGCCTGACTTCGGAGCAGCAGGGTCTGGCCTTCTCAGGAGCCGGCTCGCTGTCCGGCGTAAGCGTCTTCAACCCGCAGTTCACCAACCTGCCGTTCGGCATCCCTTCGCTGAGCAACTTCCCGACCAACATCAAGATCGATACGGCGAGCTTTTATGCGCTCGACAGTGTCAACTACCGCGATCTCGTGATCCTCAACGGCGGCGTCCGCTACGACAAGTACGACGTCCGCGTCGACGGCTTCGGCACGGTCAACGGCGTCGCCAACGTGCCGGGCTCGACATCGACGTCGAGCGGCCTGCCGAACTTCAATCTCGGCATCACCCTGAAGCCGGTGCCCTACGCCAGCTTCTATGCCGCCTATGCCACGTCGTCGAACCCGGTCGGCGCGGAGTTCGACGGTCTCAGCGCACAGTATGGCGGCCTGTCAGCGGTCACCAATGGCGGCGCCAACCAGATCTTCGGGCCCGAGAAGAACACCTCGATCGAGATCGGCACCAAGTGGGAGCTGCTCGACAATCGCCTGCTGGTTACGGCGGCGCTGTTCCAGACAGAGAAGGAGAATGCCCGCGAATCGTTCAACGTCACGAGCATCAGGAACGCGACGGCGGACTGCCCGTATAACGCCACCACCGGATCGGTTCCGTGTCTGTCGGCGGGCGCCGCCTACCGCATCCGCGGCATCGACATGCAGGCCGGCGGCAAGCTGACCGACAAATGGAGCATCTTCGGCGGCATCGTCCTGATGCAGTCCGAGGTGACCAAGTCGAACATCCTGCCGGCGAACACGGCGCTGTTCACCAGCAATGTCGGCCTCCAGCTCGCCAACACCGCCCACCAGTCGTTCAGTCTTCTGACCAAGTATCAGCTCAACGATACCTGGGAGATCGGCGGCCAGGCGGTGTACCGCTCGAAGATCTTCGGCGGCACCTGGCTCGCGGCCAACCAGGGCACCGAGCTGCCGAGCTACTGGCGCTTCGATGCCTTCGCGGAAGCCAAGCTCGACAAGAACTGGACGGCGAAGGTGTTCGTTGCCAACATCTTCGACAAGCTCTACTACGACGCCTTCTATCAGAGTGCCACGCCGTTCACCCTCGTCGGTCCGGGACGGAGCGCATCGATCGTCGTGTCAGGACGGTTCTGATCGCCCGACCATCCAAGCCGGGGGCATACATCGAGTTGATGATTTCATGCTGATCTGTGTCCCCGGAATTTTGAGCAAGGACGATGTGGCGGAGTTCCGCCGCATCATGGACTCCAGCGACTGGGAGGACGGCCGCTCGACCGCCGGCGCCCAGTCGGCCATGGTCAAGCGCAACGAGCAATTGCCGCCTGACAGCGAGGTGGCGCGCAAGCTCGGCCACCGCATCATCTCGGCGATGACCGCCAGTCCGCGCTTTCTCGCGGCCGCCATCCCGCAGCAGATCTTCCCGCCACTGTTCAACCGCTACGCTGCCGACTCAGAGCATCATTTCGGCATCCACGTCGACAACGCGGTGCGCGGCGACAAGCTCACCGGCCTGCGCATCCGCACCGATCTTTCGGTCACGCTGTTTCTCTCCGAGCCCGAAGAGTATGACGGCGGCGAGCTCGTCGTCGAGGACCTCTACGGCTCGCACGAGGTGAAGCTGCCGGCCGGCGACCTCGTGCTCTATCCCGCCTCGAGCCTGCACATGGTCACGCCGGTGACGCGCGGCGTCCGCGTCGCCTCGTTCTTCTGGCTGCAGAGCATGATCCGCGATCCCCTGGCGCGCAGCATGATCTTCGATCTCGACACGACGATCCAGGGACTGTCGCAGCGGCTCGGGCGCGATGATCCGGAAATGGTGCGGCTGACGGGCCTCTATCATAACCTGATCCGGTACTGGGCCGAGACCTGAGCGGCCGCCTTGATCGGCGCCGCGGCAGCGACGCTGCGGCCTTGAGCTGTCTCCCGGCTTTCTGCTCTCGCTCTCCGGCACCCCGTTCACATCATTCACTTCGGTCGGCCACGAGCCGGCTTGCACCAGCAGATGCAATCCGGCTCGTTTCATGTGCAGAGCGCTCGGTTGCCGTATCGGCGACGAGAGGAGGCCTCTCCGGAAGTCACCGAACGATCACAACAGTTCACAACCTGCGTGTCGTTCGGCTCGTTCCGGCCATCCACGTCGTTGGAGGACTTGGAACGAGACGTCGATCGCCGGGACAAGCACGGGCACGGCGATTAACGAATAGGCAGGCTTCCTCATCACGACATTTCATCGTCGTCACATACGTCGCTGTGCCCTGCAATCAAGCGGTAGCCGCACAGGGTCCAAGCTTGTGCTCGGCTCGCTCCACGCCGTCGTAGCTGGGCTCGTATCGGCCATCCACGTCTTTGAAGCCGTTGGAAAAAGTCTTGGCCCATCCGGACCGCGGCTGAGCGATGACAAGCAATCATCGACAACTGCCCGATTCGCTCTCACCCTTCTGCCTCGCCCCGGGTGCGCTTCGCGAACCCGCGATTCTTGTCGTTCGCGCCGTTTGATGGTTCGCCGCGCACGACGATCGGATCGCGGAGCCTACGCCGTTTTGGAACCGCCGGATTCACGCGCGTCGGTTCGGATCGCACCGCTGTTCCGTCATGCCGAACGTCACCGTGATTCGAAAGCGGTTCGAAACGAGGCCTGCACCGACCGATCCGGATCACGATGACGGCGCCAACTAATTAGAATTGATGGAAGGACGAACGGCGGCATTTGCGTGATCAGGCGGCCGCATTGCGGCGACCTCGTATCCCTCGACGCGTTCCAGTTTAGATCTTTCAGGGAGTTACGAGGTGATGGCGGGATCCGACCGCCAATGTTCCGATCGGATGATCAGATTCGATGCACGGCATCGCGCGCACCAGCGTGACCGGCGACGTCGATGTTCCTGTTTTGAGTCAAGGCGCCGTCTCAAAACAGCCCCGTTAGGTCGGGAAACATGACCGCAGATTAACTATCAAGGGGTGTGCAGCAACATGTTCAGGATCGTTCTTCGTGTAGGAGCGGTGATCGCAGCCATCTCGTCCGGCGCCGCGGCGCAGGCCGAGACGGCGACCACCACGCCGAGACCTGGCCAGGCTGCAGTCGCGACGCAGACTCCTGCAGCGAGTCCAACGACGACCTCCGCAACGAAAGTCGCGCAGACCCCGACTGCGCCTGCTCAGCCTGCAGTCGCAGCTCAGACGCCGGCAGCAAAGCCTGCGAATGCCGTCCAGACGGGGACCGCACCTGCCGCGGCTTCACCGCAGATCGCTACGCCGACGCCGGCGGCCACGACGCCCGTCGTCAACGGCGCCCAGACGAGCGGCGCCCCGGCGAATGCAGCCCAGACGTCGAGCGCGCCGGCAACTGCTCAAGCTACGACAGCACCTCAGACCTCGGCTGCAAGCCCGGCGACGACGGCCGCACCGAGCGACGGCCAGACGTCGACGGCAACAGCCACGGAAGCGGTGACCGACGCGGCCGCAGCTGACAAGGCGAAGGACCAGGCCGAGAAGCCCGGGCAAGGCGCCGCTCAGGCCGCGTCTCACGTGCCGCATGATCTATCGCCGTGGTCGATGTTCCTGGCGGCCGACATCCTGGTCAAGGCCGTCATGATGGGGCTCGCGCTCGCGTCGCTCGCGACCTGGACCGTCTTCATCGCCAAGACGATCGAGTTCGGAATCCTGCGCCGGAAGCTGAGTGGTGCCCTGCGCAAGGTCGACGACGTGCGATGGCTGTCCGAGGCAAAGCTCGCGCTGGGCTCGCGGCAGACCGTGCTGTCGGCGCTGCTCGACGCCGCCATGCACGAGATCAGGATGTCTTCCGAATTGCCGTCTCACGGCGTCAACGAGCGCGCCGCTTCGAGCTTCTCCGAGATCGTGCGCGCCGAAGGCCGGCGTTGCCGAACCGGCATGGGCCTGCTCGCCACGATCGGCTCGATCTCGCCCTTCGTCGGCCTGTTCGGCACGGTCTGGGGCATCATGAACAGCTTCATCGGCATCTCGAAATCGCAGACCACCAATCTGGCGGTCGTCGCTCCCGGCATCGCCGAAGCGCTGCTCGCAACCGCCATCGGGCTCGTCGCCGCAATCCCGGCGGTGATCATCTACAATCACTTCACCCGCGTGACCAAGGGCTACATGGAACTGGTCAACCGCTCCTCGGGTGCGACTGCCCGCATGTTGTCGCGCGATCTCGATCGCGGCCAGGGCCACGCTCAGCGCTTCGAACCGATCCACGTCCACTCCGCGCCCCCGATGGCGCTGGCAGCGGAGTAAGCCATGGCAGTATCTGTTTCGGAGGCCGACGGTGACGATGATCTCAGCGAATCCGCCGACATCAACGTCACCCCCTTCATCGACGTGATCCTGGTGCTGCTGATCATCTTCATGGTGGCGGCACCGCTCTCGACAGTCGACGTGCCGGTAGATCTTCCGACCTCGACCGCCGCGCCACAGAAGAAGCCGGACAAGCCGATCTATGTCAGCATCAAGCCTGACCTGACGCTGTTCGTCGGCGAAGATCCGGTGAAGCGAACCAGCCTGGTGAGCACGCTCGAGCACATCCCCGAGGCGGCCAAGGACCGTTTCATCTTCCTGCGCGCCGATCGCGGCGTCCCCTACGGCGAGCTGATGGACGTGATGGAGCTGCTGCGGACCGGAGGCTATCCGAAGATCAAGCTCGTGACCGTCGAAGGTGTTTCGCAGGCTGCCGCGACCGCTCAGCCTGCGCATTGAAACCAATCAAAGATGGAAGTGTAGAATGGTCGAACACAAGTATCAGGGAGCCTCGCGCCGCTTGTGGATCTCAGCGGCGATCGGGGCGCTGATGTTGCATGGCGGCGGCGCCGCGCTCGCCGTCGTTCATCTCAACGCCAATGATGCCGACGGAGGCCTTGGCGCCAATGGCGCCGAGTTCGCGCTCGAGATGGCCTCACCCCAGGTCGAGGACAACGACCTTCCGGCCGGACCCGACAGCGACGCAGCAGAGGCCGCGCCGGAACAGATGCAGCAGACCGCCGAGGTCCAGGAGTCCGATGCGGTCAAGGACAAGCCGACCGAGACCGAGGAGGAGGCGGATCGCGTCGTCACGATGAACGACCCGAAGAAGCCGGAGAAGGAAGAGCAGCAGACCGCGGCCCAGCAGGCCGAGGCCTCGGTCGCATCCGCCGCGCAGGACGAATCGGCCCGCAAGGCGTTGGACGAAGCTGCGCCGCCGGCCGAGACGGCCAAGGCTCCCAATCCGGGAATGGGCAAGGACAAGCAGAAGCTGACCAACAACTGGGGACGCAAGATCAGCGCCTATTTCGAGCTGCACAAGCGCTATCCGGAAGGCAAGAAGCACAACGGCACGGTCAAGGTCGCGCTGGTGCTGAGCCGGGCCGGCAAGGTGATGACGGCCTCCGTCATGCAGTCCTCCGGCGACTCGATGTTCGACCAGGCGGCGCTGTCGATGATCCATCGCTCGGATCCGGTGCCGGCGCCACCCTCCGGACTGACGGACGATCAGTTCAGCTTCAGCATCGACGTGAACTTCAATCAGAAGAAGTAGTCAGACGCCGATTGCCGATGGCAATCCATCTCAGCAGCGTTCGCGGTGTCGCGGACGCCGCTTTTTTGTCTTGAAGGCCGTCACTACAACGTTCCCTGCAGGGCGAGCTATAACGACGATCTCGGCTCGGACCCAGATCCCCCCCTCCGTCATGGCCGGGCTTGTCCCACGGCTGTCCGCGTCCTATTGCCTGGAGAGAAAGTCGTGGATGCCCGGGCCTTCGCCGCGCCGAAGCGGCTTCGGCCGCGCGGGCGGTTCAAGCTCGGGCCTGACGATGATTATGATCGGCGGCTGCGATGGCCCTGCCTTCAGCGGAGGCAAGCGTGTGGATCGCGGATGCCGCGAGCGGATATCGGCCCCGCAGCAAATCAGTACTGCACGCGCGCGCCGACCTGCACGACCGTCGCCGAGAGATTGTTCTCCTTGACATTCGAGCGCGTCTCCTCGCGTCGAACGCTCGCCCGGAGCTGCAGCAGCCGCGAGAACTTGTAGAGCATGCCGAGCTCGACCAGATAGCGGTCGTCGACCCGCGCCGTGCCCGTGAAGGCGTCCTGGCCAAAGCCGGCGAGCAGCGTGCCGACCAGCCACGGCTGAAACTGGTGCTCGACGCCCACCGTGACATCGCGCTTGAGCACGCCGGTGATGCCGGGCTCGGTGATCTCCACCACCTGCGACTTGGCGCCGAGCGCAATCGCGGTCTCCTTGGCGAACTGCCAGGTGAGATTGGCGTCGGCGATGAAGCCGTTGACCGGCTTCAGCATCGGATCCTGATAGCGACGCGTCAGATAGCCGACCGCGACGTCGCCGGTGAGCTTGTCGGCATATGCGAAGGTCACGCCCGCTTCGACCGCCGTGCCGGTGGAGTCGCGGCGGAAGCCTTCGGCGTCGACAGCGATGTCATGGACGCGCCGGTCGACGGTGACGTCGACGAAGGGCCGGATTTCCGGGGTCAGATTGTAGGTCACGCGGCTCTGCGAGGCGTACTGATTGAAGTTGCGGTCGGCATTACTCACGATCTGGCCGTCGACGAGCGGCGCGTTCTGAAAGGCGACGCGGTCGATCGCCGCCTTGGTCGAGACCTCGAAATCCTCGAATCGCTTGGTGACGCCTGCCGACCCGCCGACGGTGCTGGCCAGCGGAATCCTGGCGAACCGACCAGCGAAGCGCGGCGTACCGGGATCATCGGCATCGACGGCAACGTGGCCCTCGGCGTTGACTGCAAAGGTATCGGTAATGTCGTAGCGCCCGTTCACCTTGGCATCGACGGTGGGACGGCTGAGCTGCCGCAGCTTGGCGTAGTCGATGTAGCCGACGCGGACGTCGGCATTGAGCAGATGCTGGTCGAACTGGGAGCGCACGAGCAGCACGGGCGCAACGCTGACGAAACCCGAGCCGGCTCCCTTCGGCACACGCCCCGGATTGCTGTCGAAGCCGGAAGACATCTCGAACGCAGGCTTCAGGATGAAGTTTCCCACCTTGATGCCCTTGGGCTCGTAGGGATCTTCCTCCATCATCGCCGGCGCCGGCTGCTGCGGCTGCGCTTTCGCAGCCTCCTGCATCGGCCGGCGCATGCGCGGCTTGTCGGCCAGAACGGGCGGAATCGGCTGCGCATCCTGCCGCGGGATCGGCGGCAGGTTGCGCGGCAGGACACCGCGCGTGGCCGGAGGCGGACTGACGGCGAAGGCCAGCGCGTCCATGCAGCGATTGGGGATGTTCGTCGTCGACAGCCGGCCGGGCGTCGACAGGCAGCCGCCGACGACCAGACCGGCAGAGGGCGCACCGAAGAAGCCGTTTCGTACGGGAGCCAGCCGCGGCGCCGGCTCGCGGCGCGTGGCTTGGGGAAGCGCACCGGCGCCCGGGTCGATTGGAGATCGCGGCCGCGGGGGCGGACGCTCCTCCACCTGTGTGGTCGGCTTCGCCTCCGGCTCGCCACCGCCAGGCGAGACGATCACCTGCGGAATGACCACGGGACCGTTGCCGTTCGTGGGCCGTACGGCCTGACGGCGCCGGTTCGGGACGACGATCACGGGGCCGCTGTCGTTCGGATCCGCATAGGCCCTGACCTGCGGGCCCCGCTCGGCATCCTGGGCGTAGGACGGCGCAGCACCGAACAGCGTCAGTAGCAGGGCGGTGATCGCAACCGGCTCCTTCTGACACCGTGAGACGTCGTGGCCAATGCGACGTCTGGGAGCGACCATCTCACCTCCTGTCCGTTCCAAAGGCGACCACCTCCGTCGATCCCGGCGTTGAACGACGCGTTGCGATCGGCGCGCGTCGAAGGGTTGACGGCTCGCGTCCCGCAAGCCGCCGTCGTCGGATGCAAAGTTTCGGAACCTGGTTCGAACTGCCGCCGGACAACCGGATTCGGCAGCAGCGGCAAACGAAACGTCGTGGCATTCACCCCGGCCTGACGGGCCGAACCTCGGTCACTCCACGACCAGCGTACCTTTGTTGCCCTGGTGGAAGTCGTCGAAGAACTCGTAGCGGCCGGGCTTCTGCGCCTTGACCTTGATCACGCCTTCCATGTTCGGCTTGATCACCGTCTCGAACTCCAGCGGCTCGCTCTCGAACTCGACCGGCGAGCCATCGAGATTCTTGACCTTGAACACGATCGGCGTGCCGGCCGGTGCCTTCATCTCGGCCGGCTGAAACTTGTTGTCCTTGACCGAAATCTCGATGGTGGTCTCCGCCGCGCTCGCCAGCGGCGCAAATGCCGCCATCAGCAAAGCGATCGCTCCCCCGACCTGCGCCTTCTGAATGAGTGTCATGATGTCCGTCCTGTCCCCAGTTCACCGTCTGCCGAATGTTGCCGTCGCCCGCGCGGCTCGGCGAACCGCCGTGCTTCGTAGAATGACTTTAAGTTTCCGAATGCGGCAATTTGCCGTATCGAAATTTGACAAACTCGCTGTGTGCGACAAAGCGCGCGAGTTTATTAGTTTCGTCGTGTCGATGTGCTGCGGACCACGGCCCTCCGATCGTCTCGCGAACGAGGCTGCATCGAAGAACAGCTTGAGTAAGCGGCTCGCGGCCGCCCAAAGCGACTTCGACCATTCGATGCAATTAGTTCGCCTAACGGCCGCGATGACATGAGATACCGCAGACATCGCAGCTTCGTCGTGCCGCCTGATCGAGCGTCGTTCGTGATCGGCATCGGCCGGGCGCGTCGAGCTCGCGACACATGTCCGCTGGTGCTCAGGTCCGATCTTCCAGGCGCTCACCGCGACGCTGTCGCTCGACTTATACCGTAACGGGTCCTGCGCGCGCCGGAGACGAATCAGTCCGGTGTTTGCCCGCCCATATCGCCGACGAGCGCACACCAGCGGTGCAAACCGTCTCATCGGCCCACTCCGAGCCGCTTGTCATGAATGCTGAGGGCTCGCGGCATGCGGGCCGGCGCGGCCGGCCTCGCGCCGACGACCGGGGTGTCCGCGCGCAACGGCGGAAAATCGGGCACGACGGATATGCGC
>JBARNF010000394.1:0-4076 GCA_049802835.1 Bradyrhizobium sp. | reverse complement strand
CGATGACGTCGCCGATCTGGTCGAGCGCGAGCATTATCCGGCCGAGCGCCCCGGCATGGCGCTGCCCGTCGGGATCGCCTTGATCGAGGGCCTGAAGGCCGCCGGCCTCACCATCCTGGTCTATCTGGTCGCCCTGCCCTTCGTGTTCCTGGCGGGCGCCGGATTCGTGATCTTCTTCCTCGCCACCGCCTGGCTGCTCGGCCGTGAATATTTCGAGCTCGCCGCGATGCGGTTCCGGCCGCCGGGCGAGGCCAAGGCGATGCGGCGCGACAACGCCGCGACGGTGTTTACCGCGGGGCTGATCATTGCCGCTTTCGTCACGATTCCGATCGTGAACCTGGCGACGCCGCTGTTCGGCATGGCCTTCATGGTCCACCTGCACAAGCGCCTATCGGGACCGCGGCCCGAGCTGATCGAGCCGTCGCCGGAGCGCCGGCTGCGCAGCCTCTAGGGCCACCAGCACGCGCGGCGCCGGGCGCTCGGTTTTGGCGCGGGCGAAGGCAATGAGGATGAAGCCGAGCAGGGCGACGCCGGCGAGCATCGCCCAGGCCTCGTTCACACACAGCGCGAGAGAGGCCTTCTCGACCAGCGGCCGGACATAGGCGATGGCCGCGTCCTGCGAGACGCCGCGCGGACGGTTGAGCAGCAGCTCCGGGCTGAGCCCGATCGCCTTCGCCGCCGTCACGTCGCTCGCCATCAGGCGATCACGGAACGCTGCGGCATGGACGCCGACACGGCCGTAGATGATGGTGTCGACCAGGGCGATCCCGATGGCGCCGCCGAGATTGCGCATCAGGTTGAACAGGCCGCTGGCATCGGCGACCTCCGCCTGCGGCAGGTCGCCGAGCGCGATCCGGGTCGGCGGCAGCAGGCAGAACATGATGCCGATGCCGCGCACGACCTGCGGCCAGAACATCTCTTCGTAGTCGGCGGTCGGCGGCTGAAACGCGCTGGCGGCAAGGCCGGCGCCGAACAGCAGGAAGCCAAATGCGGTCAAGAGACGCGCGTCGACCTTGCCGTCGAGCGCGGTCACGACGGGTGCGGCGATCAGTTGCGCGACGCCAGTCACCAGCATGATCTTGCCGATCTCGAACGCATCATGCTGGCGCACGAAGGCGAGGAACACCGGCATCAGATAGACCGAGCCGAACAGCCCGATGCCGAGACAGAAGCTCGACAGGCAGCCGAGCGTGAACGACCGCCGCTGAAAGCTGCCGAGCCGCAGGATCGGGAACGGCGACGCCACGACGCGCTGGATCAGCAAGGTCAGGCACGACACGCTCAGCACCAGCAGTGCGATGCAGTTCGACGACAGCCAGCCGCCCTTCGGCGCTTCCTTCAATCCGAGCTCGAGGCTCGCCAAGGACACCGCGAGCAGCAGCAGCGCCGTCATGTCGAGTTTATCGAGCTCCAGGAGATTCATGCGCTGCTTCGGCAACAGGCTCGGCGTGACCGCGGCCGCAATGATGCCCGGCACGATGTTGATCAGGAACAGCCAGGGCCACGACCAGGTGTTGGTGATGAAGCCGCCGACGACGGGACCGATGGTCGGCGCCAGCACCGCGACCACGCCGCCGATGGTGGTCGCGACCGCATGCAGCCGCGGCGGAAACAGCAGGAACACCGCCGAGAACACCACCGGGATCAGCAGGCCGCCGAAGAATCCCTGGACGACACGAAACGCCAGCAGCACGTGGAAGCTGCCGCTCAAGGCGCAGCCAAGCGACGCGGCGGTGAAGATGCTGACGGCGCCTGTGAACAGCCAGCGCAGGCTGAACACGCGGGTGAGCAGGCCGGTCAAGGGAATCGCGATGATCTCGGCAATCAGATAGGCGGTCTGGACCCAGCTCATCGCCTCCGGCGAGATGCCGAGCGCCTCCTGGATGGTCGGCAGCGAGGTCGCCACCACCTGGATGTCCAGGATCGCCATGAACATGCCGACGCACATCAGGATGAAGCCGAGCCAGGTGGCGAGGCTTGGCGTGTCCTGCGGCGCGGCTGGTGCGCTCATGCGGTCTGGCTGCCGCTGATGCCCGAGAGCGCCTCTGATTCAGCGCGGATGCGGATGAAGAGCACCGCGGCATTCAGGCCGGAGAAGATCAGCGCGATCAGCGGCAGATGCAGCGCCAGCGGCAGCAGCGCGATCTCCGCCGCGACGACCAGATAGTTCGGATGCGAGATGTAACGATAGGGTCCATCAGTCACCAGCGGCGCGCCGGGCAGGATGATGATGCGCGTGGTCCAGCGCGGACCGAGCGTCGACAGCACCCACCAGCGCAGGCCCTGCAGCAGCACGAACCCGCTCAGCAGCCAGGGATCGACCTGCTGGTCGTAGCCGAGCAGCCACAGCGACACCAGCCAGGCCGCATGCATCGAGATCATCAGCGGATAATGATCCGCGCCGACTTCGATCGCGCCCATGGCGCGCAGGCGCTTGGTGTTGTGGCGAGCGAGCACGAGCTCGCCGAGCCGCTGCATGGTGACGAGTGCGAGGACGAAGGCGGCGAAGGTCATGCGGCGTGCCTCAGTGAGACGCAACTGGCGGTGAAACCGGGTCCGAGCGCGGTCAGCACCGAGCGCGGCGGCAGCCCGCGGGCGCGAGCGCGCTCCAGCACGAACAACACCGTCGGCGCGGACATATTGCCGTAGTCGGCGATGATCTCGCGCTCGTGATCCAGCGTGCCCTGGCCGAGCGACAGCGCGCGCTCCAGCGCGGTGATGACCTTGGCGCCGCCGGGATGGCAGACGAAGCGGTCGACGTCGGCGGGCGCAAGCTTCATCCGGCCCAGGATCTCGTTGACGGCCGGGCCCATGTTCGCGGTGACGAAATCGGGAATGGTGCGCTGGAAGATCACGCCAAAGCCTTCCGGGTCGACGCTCCAGCCCATGATATCCAGCGTATCCGGCCACAGCTTCTCGCCGGTCGCCTCGACGCGCACAGCGCCGCCATCGCCGGCACGCAGGATCGCCGCCGCGGCGCCGTCGCCGAACAGGCTGAGCGCGACGATGTTGGCCTTGGTCAGCTCGTCATGGCGGACGGCGAGCGTGCACAATTCGAACGTCACCATCAGCACGTTGGTGCCGGGCCGCGCCTGCGCCAGCCGCGCGGCGATCGACAGGCCCGAGACGCCGCCCGCGCAGCCGAGCCCGAACACGGGCACGCGCGAGACGTCGGCGCGAAAACCCATGCGGCCGGCGACGCGCGCCTCCAGGGTCGGCGTCGCGATGCCGGTCGAGCTCACGGTGACGATGGTGTCGATCTCATCAGCCGCGAGATCGGCCTGCGCCAGCGCCTTGGTGGCGGCCTCGATGAACAGCGCCTCGGCGCCTTCGAGATAGGCTTCCGTGCGCTCCGGCCAGCCGCGCCGCTCCATGTACCATTCGATCGGCTTGACGCCGTAGCGCTGGCGGATGCCGGTGTTGGAGAACAGGCTCGCCATCGTGTCGAACTGCGGAAAACGCGGCGACAGCACGACGCGCGCGGCTTCCATCACCTCGTTCTGGCGGAACTGATGAGGTGGCACAGCGGTCGCGAGTGACACGAGTGCGGCGGCATTGTCCATTCGATGATCCTTCAAGTTCCCGGCGTGGAAAAACGTCCGAGAACGCGGGATATTACGCGCCACTCACGTCGGCCGGAATTGCGGTTTCATCTTATGTCGAAGCCGGGCGGCGATGTGGCCCGGCCATGGTGAGACCACGGCGTGCCGTGACGCAAAAGTGACTATCAAAGGCAATGTCAGGCGCAACCGTTCGTCACGCACAACGTACGCTCAGGCCGTCTTTTCCGGCCAGCGGCAGAGATCCTTGATCAGGCACAGCTCGCAGCGCGGCTTGCGCGCCAGGCACGTGTAGCGGCCATGCAGGATCAACCAGTGATGGGCATGCAGCATGAACTCGGCCGGGATGACCTTCTCCAGCCCGAGCTCGACCTCGAGCGGCGTCTTGCCGGGTGCCAGGCCGGTGCGATTGCCGACGCGGAACACATGGGTGTCGACCGCCATCGTGTGCTCGCCGAACGCCATGTTGAGCACGACGTTCGCGGTCTTGCGGCCGGCGCCGGGCAGCGACTCCAG
>JBARNF010000393.1:0-2038 GCA_049802835.1 Bradyrhizobium sp. | reverse complement strand
CGGGTCGTCTCGAAAGCGGCCTTTTTGCAATCTGACCGGCGGACGATCAGGCGTCTTTCTTCTTCAGGACCTGGCGGCCCTTGTACATGCCGGTCTTGAGGTCCAGGTGGTGCGGACGACGCAGCTCACCGGAGTCCTTGTCTTCGACATAGGTCGGCTTCTTGATGGCGTCAGCCGAGCGGCGCATGCCGCGACGCGACGGCGAGGTTTTTCTTCTGGGGACGGCCATATCGGTATCCTCTAGGGTAATTTTGTAAGGCATCGTCCGCAAAGGGACGGCTGCAGCCATGCAGCTGGCGAGCCCGGATGCCGATCAAGGCCGCGCTTATAGAGGAAGGGTTGCGGTAAGGCTAGGGCCTCCCGGAGCAATTTTGGCCAAAAATCGCGCCTGCCAGGCGCTCAATTCCCGTCCTCAACGCCGCTCGCCCCAGCAGGTCTGCAGGGCGGAGGCCTGCGCGCGCACCATGTCGGTGGCGGACAGCCGGCGGACGCCGGGGCCCGGATTGCGGGCAGTGCGCCGGATGGGATTCGGCAGGATCGAGGCCAGCAGCGCCGCCTCGCGCGGACCAAGGCCAGCGGCCGAGCGGCCGAACGCGTAATTCGCCCCGGCTTCGACCCCGAACTGGCCGGATGGGCCGAGTTCGGCGATGTTCAGATAGATCTCCAGGATCCGCCGCTTGCTGAGCACCGCGTCGATCCACAGCGCCAGCGGTAGCTCGAGCGCCTTGCGGACGAAGCTGCGGCCCGGCCACAGGAACAGGTTCTTGGCAACCTGCTGGGTAATGGTCGAGCCGCCGCGGGTCACCTCGCCATCCTCGGCGTCGTCCATGACCTCGCGCAGCGCCCCCCAGTCGATGCCATGATGGCTGCAGAACTTGGCGTCCTCGGCTGCGACCACCGAGCGCGGCAAATAGGGCGACATCGCCGAAAGGTCGATCCAGTGCCGCTCGACGGGCCGGCCGGTCAGCGATCGCCACATCATCAGCGTCGAGACCGGATGACCCATGGCATAGAACGGCGTCAGCCCGTACGGCACGAGCAGCACCAGCACGACGATCAGGAGGATGGTTCTGACGGGACGCAAGGGCAGGCTTCGCTCGGGTTGGACCACCGCAGGGGCCGACAATTCGCCGGGATTATCTGACATCTCCATGAGCTTTCCTGCATTTTTCCGTCCTTGCGGCCGAAAGCCGCCGCTTTCCCCGCAATTGACGAAGTCGCCGCCATCAACGATTGTCCGGCGAATTTCGCCCTCTGGAGCTCTTCTTAAATGACTGCGACGGCCCTCACCGACTTCACCCAACGCCTGGACAAGACCGCGGAAGAGACCGAAGCCCTGCTCGGCGAGCTCCTCGGCGATGCGCCGATGGCCGACGAGATCGCCCGACCGAAGCGGCTGATCGAATCGATGCGCTATTCGAGCCTCGGTGGCGGCAAGCGGCTGCGCCCGTTCCTGGTGGTCGAGAGCGCCGCCGTGTTCGGCGTGCCCCGCAAGGGCGCACTGATGGCGGGCGCGGCGCTGGAATGCATCCACTGCTATTCGCTGATCCACGACGACCTGCCGGCGATGGACAATTCCGACCTGCGCCGCGGCCGTCCGACCCTGCACAAGGCTTATGACGACGCCACCGCGATCCTGGCCGGCGATGCGCTGCTCACCATCGCCTTCGACATCATCACCCGCGACGAGATCCATCCCGATGCGGGCGTCCGCCTCGCGCTGACCCGGGCGCTGGCGCGCTGCGCCGGTGTCGGCGGCATGGCCGGCGGCCAGATCCTCGACCTCGCTGGCGAGGGCCGGTTCGGCGACAGCGGACCGGTCGACGTCGCCCGCGTGCAGCAGATGAAGACCGGCGCCCTGCTCCGCTTCGGCTGCATCGCCGGCGCCCTGCTCGGCCAGGCCTCAGCTACGGAATACCAGGCGCTCGACGATTACGGCCGGGCGCTCGGCGAGGCCTTCCAGATCGCCGACGACCTGCTCGACGTCGAGGGCGACGCCGCCACGCTCGGCAAGCCAGCCGGCGCCGACGCCGAGCTC
>JBARNF010000392.1:0-1769 GCA_049802835.1 Bradyrhizobium sp. | reverse complement strand
AACAGCCATCCGCTCGCCGCGTTCGAAGCAAGCCTGACCGAGAAGTTCTCGTCCTGGTACAAGCCGACGCCGCGCCCGTTCGTCGCCACCACCGTTCCCGCGCCCAACATGTTTGCTGAGCCGGTCGGCGGCGATGGCGAGCCGGAGGCGATCGTGGCCGCCGAGCTCGCGGCCGAAGCGGCCGAGACCGCCGGCTCCGAGGTACAGGAGATCGCCGAAGACGATTTCGAGACCCTCGAGGCGGCCAACACGCCCGATCAGGAACCGGCTGCGACAGCCGAGCGCGAGGAGAGCGCGCTCGACGCCGTCGCATTGGCCGACTGAGGCTGCGGCAGCAGCTCCACGCGCCGCCGTTACTCGCCGCCCTCGTAGAACAGCTCGAGCGGCAGGCCGACCTGGGCCTTGCCGATCCATTCCCGGGCGATGATGTTGGACGGCCCCATCGCGATCGCGGCGCGGGCGTCGCGGAAGGCGCGCTCGATCGGACCGCGGTGGTAGCCATAGCCGCCGGTCACCGTCAGCGCCGCTGACGCCACCTTGTTGGCGACCTCCGCGGCATGCACCTTGAACTCGGTCAGCGGGATCAGGATCTCGCTCTGCGGCTTGCCGGCGCGCCAGAGCTCGTCGAGCTTCCCGGCAAGCTCGATCCGCCACGGACGCAGGCTCTCGACCAGCACCTTGGCGGCGCCGAGCTCCTGCCGGATCGCCTGATAGTCCGACAGGCTCTTGTTGCGGTCCTTGTGGACGAAGCCGGTGGTGTGCGCGACCGCCGCATTCAGCACGCCGCGCGCCAGCCCCTCCCACACCGCGCCGAGCCCGATCAGATAGACCGGCGAGACGCCGTCATAGATGATCTCCTTGCCCTGCCCTTCCACGCCGAGCCGGTCGCGCCGGGGCACGTGCACGTTGTTATAGCTGATCGCGCCGGAATGATTGGCGCGGACGCCGAGCGCCTCCCACGGCCGCGACGTGATGCCCTCGGCCTTGCCGTCGACGATGAAGAAGATGATGTCGGCCTGGTCCTTGGCGCCGGGCGAGCGGGTCTGCGCGACATAGAAGTCGGCTTGCCCCGAACTCGTCGTGAACGACTTGTCGGCATTGAGCCGGTAGTCCTCGCCGTCGCGCGAGGCCAAGCGCAGACGGTGCGCAACAGGCTTCCATTCATGACGTTCATGAGTGGAGCCGCGTCGCTATCGCGGCGGCCGATATTGCCGATCATGCACGTCCCCTCTGTCAATCACCATCGACCGACGATCGAAGTGTCGCAGAGATGCGATGGACCAGCGAGTCCAAGACTCGTCTCTTTTTGACGACGGAGGTAAAAACACCTTCCGTAGTTTTGCGCGGTGCGGACGATTTGTCCTTTCGGGCGCCTTCAGTTCCGCTTGCCAGAACAACTCATCATCCCACTAACTAATAACTGATATGAAGCGGTGAGCCTTTTGGTCTTGCGCGCGAATGGTCTTGCGCGCGAAAATTCATCGTCGAGAAAAGAATGATTGGACTGCCCGTCGGGCAAATCAATGCGCATTTCTGTTACGGCACCGCGACATTCAGAGGCTGAACCGGCGAAATTGGTGATGCGCGCAGAAACGATTTTCTCCTGACGCATCAAGCTGATTTGGCCTGTCCAGTCCTGCCGGCGGAAATTTTCCGCTTTTCCTAAATCGGATTTGGTGCTTTTGTCTCGTCATCTCCCGCTCACAAGAGGGGCGTATCGCGGTCGTCACGAACGTGGAGCGGGAGGAGCGGTGGACGCGATGGCAGCG
>JBARNF010000391.1:0-5727 GCA_049802835.1 Bradyrhizobium sp. | reverse complement strand
GCTGCCGACCGGCTCGTTCAAGGCGCGCGGTCTCGTGATGGCGGTGTCGATGGGCCAGGCGCTCGGCATCCGGCACATGGCGATGCCGACCAACGGCAATGCCGGGGCTGCGCTCGCCGCCTACGCCACCTCCTGCGGCATCAAGACCACGATCTTCTGTCCAGCCGATACGCCCGAGGTGAACGTCAGCGAGATCGAGCTGCAGGGCGCGACGGTGTACCGCGTCAACGGGCTGATCGATGATTGCGGCAAGATCGTCGGCGAGGGCAAGGCCAAGGTCGGCTGGTTCGACACCTCGACCCTGAAGGAGCCGTACCGGATCGAGGGCAAGAAGACGATGGGGCTGGAGCTCGCCGAGCAGCTCGGCTGGGACGTGCCCGACGTGATCTTCTATCCGACTGGTGGCGGCACCGGCCTGATCGGGATGTGGAAGGCCTTCGACGAGTTGGAGAAAATTGGCTTCATCGGATCAAGGCGCCCGCGCATGGTGGCGGTGCAGGCGTCGGGCTGCGCGCCCATGGTGCGCGCTTTTGAGGCGGGCGTCGAGCATGCGCCGCGCTGGGAGGACGCTCACACCATCGCCTCGGGCATCCGCGTGCCCCAGGCGATCGGAGATTTTCTCATCCTGCGCGCCGTCAGAGAGAGCAAGGGCTTCGCCATTGCCGTCGATGACGAGAAGATTTCTCTCGCCCTGAGCGAAGTCGCCCGCGAGGAGGGGCTGTTGCTCTGTCCGGAAGGGGCCGCGACCTACGCCGCCTACAAGCAGAGCTTAGCCTCCGGACGCGTGACGAAAAACGATCGCGTGATGCTGTTCAATTGCGCCACAGGACTTAAATATCCGCTGCCGCCGGTCAGCCGCGCGCTCGATCGTCACCAGCCGATCGACTACGCGCAATTCTAACGACAATTTGCACCGCGGCCTCGAGCTGGTCTGGCGGCGAACGCGAAAAAGGCGTTGGCACGCCGGACCGGGCCATAAAGGGGGGATGCGATGCGACGTTGCGTGTGCGCCGTTCTGTTGATGCTGCTCGCCGTCATGCCGGCGCGGGCCGAGACCTATCCGGCGCGTCCGATCACCGTGATCGTGCCGTTTGCCGCAGGTGGTCCGTCGGATGCGATGATGCGCATCCTGGCCGAGCACATGAAGCGGACGCTCGGGCAGGCCGTGCTGATCGAGAACGTGACGGGGGCGGGCGGATCGATCGGCGTCGGACGCGCGGTGCGGTCCAAGCCCGACGGCTACACCGTGAGCTTCGGTCATCTCGGCACCCACGTCGCCAACGGCGCCGTCTATCGGCTCGGCTATGATCTCGTCGCCGACCTCGAGCCGGTCGTGCTGCTGCCGAACAATCCGATGATCATCGTCAGCCGCAGCAACGTGCCGGCGAACTCGCTGCCGGAATTCCTCGCCTGGCTGAAGTCGCAGCCAAACCCTGCGTCCGCGGGCACGGCCGGCAACGGGTCCGGCAGCCACATCGCGGGGCTCTATTTCGAGCAGGTCACCGGCCTCAAGCTGCAATACGTGCCCTATCGCGGCACGGGTCCGGCGATGAACGACCTCATCGCGGGGCAGATCGATCTGATCGTCGACCAGACCTCGAATGCGATCAACCAGGTTCGCGCCGGCACGATTCGGGCCTATGCCGTCACCGACGACAAGCGCCTGGACGGTGCGCCGGAGATTCCGACCACCGACGAAGCCGGGCTGCCCGGCTTCCACATGACGTTGTGGTCGGGGCTTTGGCTGCCGAAGGGCACGGCCAAGGAGATCGTTGCCACGCTGAATGCCGCCGCCGTGGCGGCCCTGAATGACCCGGATGTGCAAAAGCAGCTGAAGAACCTGGGGTTGCAGATGCCGCCGGCAGATCAGCTGATGCCGGACGCCCTTGGAATCCTGCAACGGGCCGAAATCGGCAAGTGGTGGCCGATGATCCGGGCGTCCGGGGTGGTGCCGGAGTAAGCGAACGGTATCCCCGCCTGTCCGCGATGGTGGCGCAACAGCCACGATTGTTGCGACCTCGCCACAGTTTACGAAGTTTTGGTAACAATCTCGGGCGCTCCGCAACTGCGCCGCTTTTTGGCCACACCTGATCGTGAAATACTTTGATCAGAAGAGTACCAGTGCGTGTGAGGCTGCAGAAAATCCCTTTCTAGGAAGTGGTTTTCGAAGTCTCGGCGGCACCGGGGAAGGCCAGAACAGCGATGGACGCGAAGACCGACATCAAGCGCAGGCTGCCCAGCCGTCACGTGACGGAAGGGCCGGAGCGTGCGCC
This sequence comes from Bradyrhizobium sp., assembly GCA_049802835.1. Classification (GTDB taxonomy): domain Bacteria; phylum Pseudomonadota; class Alphaproteobacteria; order Rhizobiales; family Xanthobacteraceae; genus Bradyrhizobium. Next base: position 3,454 of record JBARNF010000391.1, on the reverse strand, counting down.
GCATCGGTCCTATCTCTACGCGATGGGCCTGACCACTGAGCAGATCCATCAGCCCTTCGTCGGCGTCGCCTCCTGCTGGAACGAGGCCGCGCCCTGCAACATCGCGCTGATGCGGCAGGCCCAGGCGGTCAAGAAGGGCGTCGCCCATGCTGGCGGCACGCCGCGTGAGTTCTGCACCATCACCGTGACCGACGGCATCGCCATGGGCCATGACGGGATGCGTTCGTCGCTGCCGTCGCGCGAAGTCATCGCCGACTCGGTCGAGCTCACGATTCGCGGCCATGCCTACGATGCGCTGGTCGGGATAGCCGGCTGCGACAAATCGCTGCCGGGCATGATGATGGCGATGGTCCGCCTCAACGTGCCCTCGATCTTCATTTATGGCGGCTCGATCCTGCCCGGCAATTTCCGCGGCCAGCAGGTCACGGTGCAGGACATGTTCGAGGCGGTGGGCAAGCATTCGGTCGGGCAGATGTCGGACGACGATCTCGATGAGCTCGAGCGCGTCGCCTGTCCGTCGGCCGGCGCCTGCGGTGCCCAGTTCACCGCCAACACGATGGCGACCGTCTCGGAGGCGATCGGGCTGGCGCTGCCGTATTCGGCCGGCGCCCCGGCACCCTACGAGATCCGCGATGCCTTTTGCATGACGGCCGGCGAGCAGGTGATGGAGCTGATCGCGGCCAACATCCGTCCGCGCGACATCGTCACCCGGGCCGCCCTCGAGAATGCGGCGGCGGTGGTCGCGGCATCCGGCGGATCGACCAATGCTGCACTGCATCTACCTGCGATTGCGCATGAGGCCGGCATCAAGTTCGACCTGTTCGACGTCGCCGAAATCTTCAAAAAGACACCTTATATCGCGGATTTGAAGCCGGGTGGCCGCTATGTCGCCAAAGACATGTTCGAGGCTGGTGGCATTCCGCTGTTGATGAAGACGTTGCTCGACCATGGCTATTTGAACGGCGACTGCCTCACAGTCACCGGCCGGACGATCTCCGAAAACCTCAAAGGCGTGAAGTGGAATCCGCACCAGGACGTGGTGAGGCCGGCCGATCAGCCGATCACTGCAACCGGAGGTGTCGTCGGTTTGAAGGGCAATCTCGCGCCAGAGGGCGCGATCGTGAAAGTCGCGGGCATGTCGAACTTGAAATTCTCTGGGCCGGCCCGCTGCTTCGATCGCGAGGAGGACGCCTTCGAGGCCGTCCAGAGGCGCACCTACAAGGAAGGCGAAGTCATCGTCATTCGCTACGAGGGACCGCGCGGCGGCCCAGGCATGCGGGAAATGCTGCAGACCACGGCTGCGCTGACCGGCCAGGGCATGGGCGGCAAGATCGCGCTCGTCACCGACGGCCGGTTCTCGGGCGCGACCCGCGGTTTCTGCATCGGCCATATCGGACCGGAGGCGGCCATCGGCGGGCCGATCGCCCTGGTCGAGGATGGCGACATCATCGAGATCGACGCAGTCGCCGGTATCCTTAACGTCAAGTTGAGCGATGCCGAACTGGCTGCACGCAAGACCAAGTGGACGCCGCGTGAGACCCATCACACGTCAGGTGCACTTTGGAAATATGCCCAGCAGGTCGGGCCGGCTGTCGCAGGCGCGGTGACCCACCCAGGTGGTGCGCAAGAGAAGTATTGCTATGCGGACATCTGATCGGATCATTTTCGCATTGATGCTGGGGGTTGCCCCGCTCGGATGGGCCGCGCCGTCGTTCGCGTTCGATGGCGCGCCGGTCAACCAGGAGCCGGCGATTGCCGTGGCTGGACCGCAGTCGGGCGTCGGCGCGTTGCGCAAGGCAGTTCCCGCGACGACGTCCTCCACGACGCCCACGCAGTCCCTGACGGCTCTGCAATACGCCGCCGAGGAGGGTCACCCGGTTGCGCAATGGAAGCTCGGCCGGATGTATGCCGCCGGTGACGGCGTCGCGCGGGATGATATCCGCGCCTTCGACTATTTCAGCCGCATTGCCAATGCGCATGCCGAGGACTCGCCGTCGGCGCCGCAGGCGCAGATCGTGGCCAACGCCTTCGTCGCGCTCGGCCGCTATTATCTCAACGGCATCCCGAACTCGAAGGTCAAGGTCGACCCGGATCGCGCGCGGGAGATGTTCTCCTATGCGGCCTCCTATTTCGGCAATGCCGATGCCCAGTACGATCTGGCACGGATGTACCTGAAGACCGCGGACGCCTCGCGCGACGACTTCCGCTATGGCGCACGCTGGCTTGGGCTTGCCGCGCAGAAGGGCCAGCATCAGGCCCAGGCGCTGCTTGGGCAGATGCTGTTCAACGGCGACCGGCTGCCGCGCCAGGCCGCGCGCGGCCTGATGTGGCTGACCTTGGCGCGCGACAGCGCCGGTCCGGACGAAGCCTGGATCAAGGAGAGCTACAACCGCGCCTTCTCCAAGGCGTCGGATGACGACCGCGCGACCGCGCTGCAGATGCTCGAGAGCTGGGTGCAGGGCAAGCGCGAGTAGCGAGGGAATTGTCGCGTTCTCTCAGACTTGATGAGGAGAACGCGATGATCATCCGAGATGCAACCGCCGACGATGCCGCGAAGGCCTGTGCGGTGCTCCGCGCCTCGATCTCCGATCTGTGCGCTGCCGATCACCACAACGATCCAGACATCCTGAGCCGCTGGCTCGCCAACAAGACTCCGGAGAATGTCGCCGCCTGGACCTGCGCCGAGGGCGGTTCGCTGCTGGTCGCCGTCGAAGACGACGCCGTTCTCGCCGTCGGCGGTGTTCGCGACAGCGGCGAGATCACGGCGAACTACGTCGCGCCGGCAGCCCGGTTTCGCGGCGTCAGCGCGGCGATGCTGGCAGCGCTGGAGGCGAGAGCTGGACAGCGCGGCGCAACGCGTACCGTGCTGCTGAGCACCGAGACCGCGCATCGGTTTTATCTGTCGCGGGGCTACCGCGACGACGGCCCGGCGGTGGGGAAGTTCGGCACAAATGCATCCTATCCGATGGTCAAGCCGCTGGTGACGCCGGGGTGAGTCGCGCCCTGACGGGGGACATCAAGGCCTTGGCAATGGCTGCCTAATCATTGGGCGACTGCACGCCAAGGCTTTGATCAGGAGCCGGATCGGATACCAAAATCGACGATCTTTGGTACACAAACGAGCGCCATGCTGACCATTGGCGCTTGGCACGATTCGTGAGTGCAGTCCCTCTGCAACAGCAGAGGCGGCACGTTTGCGCAGCGTTCGGATCGGCCTGATCATTCCTCAGCGCGGCTCGGCAGGGTTGTGGGCGCCCTCCGCCGAAGCCTGCGGGCGGCTGGCGGTGACCGAGCTCAATCGGGCTGCAGGGATCCGCCGCAGGCCCGTGGAACTGGTCGTGATCGACGCCGGCACGAACGGCGCCAGTGCGGGCCGCGCAGCCGCCGATGCGGTCGATGAACTTGCCGTCGATGGCCTTGTCGGCATGCTGCCGAGCTACGCACGCGACTCTGT
>JBARNF010000390.1:0-7948 GCA_049802835.1 Bradyrhizobium sp. | reverse complement strand
ACCTGCGGCAGCACCGGCCGCCGCAACGACGGCGGTGTCGGCGCCGTCGGGAATTGCGGATTCGGCTGGAACGTATCGGTATCGCTGGCCCAGGTCTCGAACACCGAGTTGCTGCCGCCCGCCCGGCTGTTGGCCTGGATGAAGAACTGCCAGGCGACCCGGTCGGGCGCATTCATGGCCGGATCAGGAGTCGATTGAGCATTGGCCGGGCCGGCCACCCCTGCGCCCAGCCCAAGAGCGAACGCGCCTGCGAGCAGGTATCTCGTCATCGTACCCTCCCTTTGTTTGCTAAGGCAAAAAGCCGTCTGACATCCAAGTCGTGTAGGTATCGAGCGAAGCCTGTGGCCAGGGATGTCCGGGCGGCATGAAGCCGGACGACAGCGCCGCGAAGACGCGGCGCGCATTGGCGTGGTCTTCGAAATCGTCATTTCCGGCGGCGTCGCACATCCATTGCTCATCGCCGAGATGGACGCCCTTGTTGTTCATGCAGTTGATATCGATCGAACGGAACAACGGCAGGACGTCCGAGCTGAAACTGGTCGCCATCGCGTGCCTCCCATGCACGAACAACACCTTAGGTTGTCGTCGCGACGTATGAACCAGCTCACACCCGGCGGTGAAATTTCCGCCGGCCGGCGCTCATCTTTACGGAATCGCATCGAACCGACGGACAGGATGACGCGACAAAGCGATCGCAGCAGCGGAGATCAGGACGCCAGCATGATCCTTCAATCGCTCGCCGGCTTGCCGGCCTTCCTCGTGTATTTCTGCACTGCCCTGTTTGCGGTGACGGCGTACCTCTTCATCTACACCCGCGTCACGCCGTACAACGAGTTTCAACTGATCCGGGACAATCATCCGTCCGCTGCGATCTCGCTGGGCTTGAGCCTGCTCGGCTTCACACTGCCGCTGGTCAGCGCCATCGCCCATTCCGCCAACGTGCTGGACTGCCTGATCTGGGCGCTGATCGCGCTGATCGTGCAGGTGATCGTGTACTATCTCGTCCGTATCCCGGTGCCGGACCTCGCACAGCGCATCGTCGCGGGCGAGCTGGCGTCCGCCATCTGGCTCGGGCTCGCATCCCTCTCGGCGGGCGCGCTGAACGCCGCCTCGATGATCATCTGACCATGCCCGGGCAACGCACAGAATTCGGCAAGCGCAGGCCGATGCCACCGCCGCCGGCGACGCCACCGGTGAAGCGCTCGGGCCATGTCGCGCTCCTGCTGATGGGCACGCTGGCCGTCGGCGGCACCGCCTATGCGCTGATGCCGCGCCAGCAGAGCTGCCCGCAGCAGGGAACGGATGCGCCCGTCGCCGGCCAGCCGCAGGCGGCGAACCAGTGCGCGACGCGACGGTCCAGCAGCAGCGGAGGCGGGAGCGGCTCGGGGCGCGCGTGGCATCTGTTTTCCGGAGACGAGAGCGAGACGAGACGAAGTTCGACGTCGACGCAGGTCGCCGACGCCTCGTCCAGCCACGTCTCGCGTGGCGGCTTCGGCTCCTTTGCCCATGCGTTCGGCTTCTCGCGCGGCGGCTGATTTTAGTCCACGGGCCGCCGTGAAAACACCGCCTTTGTGGTGATGATGGGATTCGGATCTTTGACACAGACTGAAAATCATAAAAAATCGCCTGCCAACTTATCGGGACTGATCCGATGAAACGTTCGCGCCGCGTGGTGCTGACGATGATGGGGACTGCGGCGACCGCCGCGGTCTCGTTAGGCTTTGCTCGCAAACGATCGTGTGGTCCCGGGCTCGAACCCGCACCCGGACCGCGCGGCCGGCTACATTGTCGCGCCGTTCATGGCGGCTTCGGCCATGCCGTGCACCGTTTCCACGGGCACGGCATCCATGGCCATGCCGGCGGCTGACGAACACCCATGCAGCGCATCCCCTGCCCCGAACGTGACGACTGGCGGGAGACAGCGGCACAGTGCGGATTCGACTTCTTCGAACTCGACGGAGAACGCTACTGGGACGAGCGCGCCTACTACGCGTTCACGATCGCCGAGATCGAGCTCGGCATCGAGGAGCCGACCGGCGAAATCGAACAGATGTGCCTGGAGCTGGTCGGGCGCGTTCTGGACGACGAGGCGCTGCTGCGCCGGCTGAAGATCCCGGAGGCATTCTGGCCGCTATTGACGGACAGCTGGAGCCGCGAGGATGCCAGCCTTTATGGACGGCTCGACCTCAGCTATCAGGGGAATCGCGCACCAGCGAAGCTGCTCGAATACAACGCCGACACGCCAACCTCGATCTTCGAGGCCGCCGTGTTCCAATGGACCTGGCTCGAACAGGCCATCGATCGGCGCATCCTTCCGGGCCGCGCGGACCAGTATAATTCGATCCACGAGCGGTTGATCGAGCGCTGGCGCGCGCTCGGACAGGAACGCCCGCTGCACCTGACCGGTATCTGCGGTGAAGCCGAGGATGCGGCCACCCTGGCCTATCTCGCCGACACCGCGGCACAAGCGGGCCTGTCAGCCACCATCCTCGACATTGCCGACATCGGCTGGCGCGAAGGCGGCGGGTTCGTCGATCTCGACAACAACGACATCGCGCTCGCCTTCAAGCTCTATCCCTGGGAATGGATGTTCCACGATGCCTTCGGCGCCAAGCTGTCGGAGGCGACGACGCGTTGGATCGAGCCGCCGTGGAAGGCGATCCTGTCCAACAAGGGCATCCTGCCGCTGCTCTGGCAGATGTTCGAAGGCCACCCGAACCTGCTGCCGGCCTATTTCGAGGATGATCCGAAAGCCGCCAGCCTCGGCCCGAACTTCGTGCGCAAGCCGATCTATTCGCGTGAAGGCGCCAATGTGAGCCTGGTCTCCGATGGTGTCGCCCTCTCTGCCCAGGACGGTCCCTATGGTGCGGAGGGTTTCATTCGCCAGGCGCTGGCACCGCTCCCCGACTTCGGCGGCGTATTCCCGGTGATCGGCAGCTGGCTGGTCGCCCACGCGCCCTGCGGTCTCTCGATCCGCGAGGATGCGAGCCCGATCACAGGAAATCGCTCGCGCTTTTTGCCGCATGCCATCCTGTGATAAGGGCGTCAACGAGACCTATCGACGAGACCTATCGACGAGACCTATCGAAACGGCTCGACACTCCCGGGAGGTTTAGATAGAGCGAGGGCCAAGGACCTCCTGGCCTCGGCGACTGCGCACGACCGGATGTGAGGCATGGCGACGGACAACTCTCAGCTCGAAGGCTTGCGCATCCTGGTCGCCGAGGACGAGGGCCTGATCGCGCTCGAACTCGAGACGGTGCTGCAGAGCTTCGGGTGCGAGGTCGTGGGCCCGGTGTCTCGCGTCGCCGGCGTGCTGCACGAAGCCGAACGTGGCCGCCTCGACGGCGCACTGCTCGACGTCAATCTGCGGGGCGAGCAGATCTTCGCGATCCTGCCGCAACTCATCGCGCTCGAGCTGAAAATCGTCATTACCTCCGGCTACGACGATGCGACGTTGTTTCCGCCGGAGTTCCGCAACCTGCCGCGTCTCGCCAAGCCGTTCGACGAACGCGCGCTGCGGTCGATGTGCGAAGCGACGTTCACTCGGCGCCAGCGCGACTGATGGAGGCCCTCCGATCGGCCTTGCGCTTTCGGACGCCTGTGTCGTGCACAAGCCTGCGTCCTCACGCGCACGAACGTATCAATCTCTACTTATAGTTGATAGAAAGCCTGAAAGCGCTTAATCTTGCAGATCCGAACCATTTCTATTGAGTAGGCATTCTGGAGCTGATCGCGCGCTGGGGTCTCCATGGCGCTTTTGTCCCTGTTGCCCGATATACGAACCTTCAGACCAAGCGTTGCGGTCGGAAGCTCCAATTTTGAAAGCCAGCACCGCAATGCGAAAGCCGGCCGGTTATTGCGGCATTGGGAGGCATATTTTGTCCATTGTGGAAGACACCGAAGCCTATGAAAGCTGGCTTCGCACCCGCTGCACGGTGGTCGAGGACGACCTCCGCACCAAGCACGAGCGGATGCGAAAGAATCCATTCGTCTTCCTGCGGGCGACCTACTACCGCTGGGCGCGGCGCATCGAAGAGATCTGCCCGGAGCTCGCCGACGCCCCCGCCGAGCTGTGCGTCGGTGACATCCATCTGGAGAATTTCGGGACGTGGCGCGACGCCGATGGGCGCTGGGTGTGGGGCGTCAACGATTTCGACGAAGCCGCCGTGATGCCTTACGCCTTCGATCTGGTCCGGCTCACGACGAGCGTCGAGCTCGCGCCGAAAATGGAGATCGACAGCCGCGATGCGGCAGACGCGATCCTGGACGGCTATCGCCATGGACTTGAGAGCCCAGGGCCGGCGCTGCTCGACGACCACGAGATGTGGATCCGCTCCTATGTCAAATGCTCGGATCGGTGCCGCCGGAAGTTCTGGGACGAGATCGATGGACTGACGCCCGCGGGAGCAATTCCTTCCCCCGTCCGCAAGCTGCTGCTCGGCAGGCTTCCCGGGAAAGGCGAGACTCCAAAGTTTTTCCGCCGTGCCGCAGGCGGCGGCAGCCTGGGACGTCCACGCTTCGTCGTCGTCGCAACATGGCGCGGCGGCCGCGTCGTGCGCGAAGCAAAGGCGCTGGTCCCTTCGGCATGGACCTGGGCGAGAGGTAAACCGCAGCGGAAGCCGGCGCCGCAGCACAGGTTCATTGAGCTTTCGAGCGGAGCCCATCGCGCGCCCGATCCGTTCCTGCAGGTTCACCGGACCGACGAGGGGGACTACGTCGTACGACGATTGTCTGCGGATTCGCGCAAGATCGACCTCGGCAAGGAGGCCGGCGCGGATCTCAAGCTCGTCCTTCTGCGCGGCATGGGCGCCGAGCTCGCCTCCGTCCATGCGGCTGACCATCGCATCAGCAGCAACATCGCGGCGGATCTCAGGGAACGTGATCCGGGCTGGCTGCGCAAAGCAGCCCGCGCCGCACGCGAGGCGACGGAGAAGGACTACGACGTGTGGTGCCGACGGGCGTGAGGTTCAGCGCGCGATGCGAGGGCTGCCGCGGCGAGGACGAAAACGCTCTGACCGGGACGCCAAATTCATCGCGCCGATCAGTCCGGCCGCACGGCCGACGCCGGCGGATGTTCCGGTGACGTCTCGGCCGTCAGCGCAAAAGTCAGCGTGCCGGCCCATACGGGCGCCTCAATGCTGTCCGGCCGGCGCGGCGTTCAGCGCGCCGCGACCACCTTGAGGCCGGGCAGCAGGGCGGCGCCGCCGCGCGGGCTGCGGACCGGGTTGACCTGGTAGAGGCCGCGCCGCTCCTGGTTGGGCCGGAACGCGTCGGTGATACCGACGACGGACTCCGCGGCTCCGAGCATCAGGGTGCCATCCGGCTCCAGCACCTTGGAGAGGCGCTCGAAGATCCCCGCCTTGGTCGGCTGATCGAAATAGATCAGCACGTTGCGGCAGAAGATGACGTCGAACTTCCCGAGATGCGAGAAGTCCTGCAGCAGGTTGAGCTGGCGGTGCTGCACCATGCCGCGGATGTCGGCGCTGAGCTGCCAGAGCTCGCCGAGCTGGGTGAAGTATTTCACGAGCAGCTGGATCGGCAGTCCGCGCTGGACCTCGAACTGGCTGTAGAGGCCGGCCTTCGACTTCTCCAGCACTTCCTGGGACAGGTCCGTCGCAACGATCTCGATGCGCCATCCGGCCAGGGCGGGGCCATATTCGCGCAGGCACATCGCAATCGAATACGGCTCCTGACCGGTCGAGCAGGCGGCCGACCAGATGCGGAGGGATCGTCGGCTGGCGCGCGACTGGATCAGCCCGGGCAGAACCCCGTCATGCAGATGATCGAACGGAATCTTGTCGCGGAAGAAGAAGGTCTCGTTGGTGGTCATGGCCTCGACCACCTGCGTCGTGAGCTGCTCCGCGCCGCTCTTCATCTTGAGGACCAGCTCGGTGATGCCCGGCAGGTTGGACCGGCGCGCGAGCGGCAGCAGGCGGCTTTCGACGAGATATTGCTTGTCCGCCGACAGGTCGAGACCGGAACGATCCTTCAGAACCTTACGCAAGAACTCGTAGTCCAGGGGGGTCACGAGCGGTCTCCTGCAAACAGACGGACCAGCTTCGGCGCAATCTGGTTCAACGGAAGGATCGCCGCGCAAATCCCGGCATTGGCGGCCGCGCCCGGCATGCCCCAGACCACGCTCGTCGCTTCGTCCTGGGCGATGACGCTGCCGCCGGCAGCCACGACGTCCTTGCCGCCACGCATGCCGTCGGAGCCCATGCCCGTCAGGATCACGGCCAGCGTCGAGCCCTGCCAGACGTCGACCGCCGAGGTGAACAGAGGATCCACGGCCGGCTTGCAGAAATTGATCGGGGGACCGTTGTCGAGCGCGATGGCGATGTCGGCACCATGGCGCACGACGCGCATATGGCGCCCGCCCGGCGCCAGATAGATCTGGCCCGGCTTGATGATCTCGCCGTCGACGGCCTCATGAGCGGGCCGGCGGCTCGAGCGCGCCAGATGCTCGGCAAGGATCGTGGTGAAGGTCGGCGGCATGTGCTGTGTGATCAGCACCGGAAAGCGGTCGATGACCGGACCAAGATCGGTCACGAGCGACATCAGCGCCTGCGGACCACCGGTCGACGATCCGATCAGCAGCGCCTTCGGCATCTGCGTGCCAAAGGCGCGCCGCGCAAGCTGAGCCGGAGCGGCGGGCACCGCCGGGCTCGACATCGGAGCGGTGACCGGGCGCAGCGCGGGCGCGGGCCTCAGCCCCTGAACGTGAGGAGCGGACGGCGCGTGAGGCGTTGGCGCGGAGCGGCGCGCCTTGGCGCCAAGCGTCCGGATCTTCTGAATGAGGTCGTAGTGGAAATTCTCCGCTGCCGACGCTTCGCGCGTGCTCTCGGGCTTCGGTATGTAGTCGGCAGCGCCGAGCGACAGCGCCTTGAAGCTGATCTCCGCGTTGCGGCGGGTCAGCGTCGACGCCATGATCACGGCAAGGTTCTTCTTCTTGGCAAGCAGCTTCGGAAGTGCGGCGATGCCGTCGAGCTCCGGCATCTCGATGTCGAGCACGGCGACGTCGGGATTGACACGATCGATCTGATTGACGGCTTCGAGGCCGGTCCGCAGCGACGCCGCCACGACCATGTCGGGCTCGGAGCTGATCCAGCGCGAGATCATGCCGCGGATGACGACGGAGTCGTCCACGACCATCACCCGGAGAGGTTCCTGTCTGGTCGAGCTAGGGATCGAAGAACTGGCCAACGCGACGCTCATAGTTCACCAACAGGACAGAGGCATACGGCGACGGCAAGCCCGGAGGATCACGGGACCATCGGACCGGAGGAGATCAGATCAGCCCAACTTCCTGGAATTTGGCTGTCACGATCTCCTTGTCGAACGGCTTCATGATGTACTCGTTGGCGCCCGCGTGCAGCGCCCGCGCGATATGCGCGACGTCGTTCTCGGTCGTGCAGAACACCACTTTCGGCGCATCGCCGCCGGGCATCCGCCTGAGATTGCCGAGGAACTCATAGCCGTCCATGACGGGCATGTTCCAGTCGAGCAGAACCGCATCGGGCAGGCCCCGCTTGCAGATCTCCAGCGCCTGCTCGCCGTCTTCGGCTTCCACGATCTGGAAGTCCAAACCTTCCAGAATTCGTCGCGCCACTTTTCGAATGACGCTCGAATCGTCGACTACCAGACATGTTCTCATATCAGCCTCTCGAAATCAGGGTCCAATGCAACGACGCTGGCTGCGCCGTTGCGCTCACGCTGCGGCCTCAGGCCGCCATCTTGTCGGCTGCGAGTTCGAGCACGCGATCGACATCGAGGATGACCATCAGCTGGCCATCGAGGCGGTGCACGCCGCCGGCGAGCTTCGCCATCCGCGGGTCGAGGTTGACGGGGTTCTCTTCCCGGCTCTCCTCGGGCAGCCGCAGCACCTCGCCGATCTGGTCGATCAGCAGGCCATAGGATTCGCCGCGCAGGTCGACGCCGACCGCCA